>CALHID010000001.1 GCA_938030835.1 uncultured Actinomyces sp.
TTCCGTCGATGCCGTTGAGGTTGCCGATCTCCTGGGGGTGAGCCTTGATCATCTGCTCTTTTTCGGCGTCGCTGAGCGACGACCACCACTTGGCCACTTCCTTCTCGGAGGCGCCCTTAGGCGGCAGCTTCAGATCCTTCTTCGGGACGCGCGTTCCCGTGGTCGCCCCATTCGCGTAGGAGCTTGCTCCACCACCCAGGGCCGCGAGCTTGCTCTGCGTGTTCTGGACGACGCTCGTCGCTTTCTGGACAATCGCGCTCACCTGGTCGGAGACGATCTTCATGTTCTTCTTGATCGTCACCGCATCTGCTGGAGACACGTTGTGCGGTCCCACGTACTGAACGGATCCATCCGCCCCGATATGGATGGAGTGGTTCGCGGCGGTGCCGTCGAGCTTCCTGGCAGCCGTACCGACGGTTTCAGCACCCTCCGAGGCCTCGCTGAGGACGCTCGCGAGAGCCTTGAGCTTTGCTTCCTGCTTGTCAACCTCCGCACAGAGCTTCAACATCGCGCGACGGGCAGCATCAACGGCATTGACCGTGTTCCCCTGACCGGTCAGGGAGCTCAGGTTGGCATCAAGGCTCTCAGAGGCACTCTTGAGGGACTCCACGTTTTTGTCATAGACCTGCGCTTGCTGGCTGAGGGACGAACCCTCCCACTGCAGGAGATCAGACCACTTCATTGTTACGACTGCCCTCCGAGTTCTGCGCTAAAGCGATTGAATCCCGGGATCGGATCCACCATCGGGGTCGGATTTCCCATCGTGGGCCGCGGGATGGGAGGCACCTTGGGAAGCTCAATGGCAGGTTTCGGAAGGGGGTGAGGCCCCCTCGGCCCCGTGACAATGGGAGAAATGGGCATGACGGGGTCAAAGGGCATGGGCTCGACCTTCGGCCGACCGGTGCCAGGGTTCGGTCGGCGGTGGCCACGAGTCCCCTCGCCCGGGTGGTGACCTCCCCTCTGCTTGCCCGGGTCACCGGGAAGACGCGGGCCGCGCTGAGGCGGATTGCCGCCGCTGATCGGCGAGGGAAGAGGAACCAGTCGCGGGTTCTTACGACTGTCTCCGCCGCCGCCCGGACCGGAGTGGCCGCAGTCGTCGCCATTGATGATCGAGCCGATGAGCTGGCCGTTCTCTTCCTCCGCGGCGATGAAGTCTCGTTCGGCGGCCTCGAGGGCGTCAGCGCGTTCCTCCAGCTTCATACTGGTCTTCACGCACTGGTCGGCAACTTTCTCTTCAACTGCCTGCATGGGTGAGGCAAGGTTAGCGCCGGGCATCGCCGAAGCGAACGCGCTCGCCCCTCCTTCCGGGCGTGCAGCCCGGACGGCGTCTGCGGTTTCACGCGAGGTCGCGGCGAGCTTCGGGAACTCACCCGCAACAAAGGACAGATCGCTCATCATTGACTCCATTGAATACTGACCAGTGACACAGACAATATTACTGGATGAATATCTTCGTCGCACCGACTCACCACGACTGCGCGGCAGATAGTTCTTCCACATCACCAACCAGTTTCACCGCTTTTATCCCTAGAAAATTGCGAGCAAGGTCGCTACCTTGGCACTGTCCCCAGATGGGAACACCGGCAACGCCCA
>CALHID010000002.1 GCA_938030835.1 uncultured Actinomyces sp.
AGCTTATTAACCTATCCGCAAGCGCATAACCTATCCGTCTGCGAACAACCTATCCGCGAAAGCATGGGATAGCAGCACTCCGCCAGGCTGATGCTGCGCTCCGTGCTTTCCGACTTTGATCTCGCGGTGTTCCATAACAAGGGCGGCGACGGGTCTTAATGCACCTTATGGCGCTCCGTGCTTTCTGACCGGGCCTCCTGATCAATGACGTGGACTACCTGGGGTCTTAATGCACCTTATGGTGCTCCGTGCTTTCTGACATGAAGTTGTCGGAAGTGAGCTCGCAAACGCCTTCCTGTCTTAATGCACCTTTTGGCGCTCCGCGCTTTCTGACGAACTACCTCATTGCCGCAGCCATCGATGGGGAGTCTGAGTCTTAATGCACCTTTTGGCGCTCGGTGCTTTCTGACGGCCACGGCGTTGTCCGCACCTACATGTCCGAGTCGTCCACGTCTTAATGCACCTTATGGTGCTCCGCGCTTTCTGACGATCCTTGCTTGACCCCATGATGTAGGTCAAGCGAGCCGTCTTAATGCACCTTATGGTGCTCCGTGCTTTCTGACTCAGCAAGGGCAGCACTGGAACCAACAACACTCAGCGGTCTTAATGCACCTTATGGCGCTCCGTGCTTTCTGACCGGCTGAGTGGACACCGCTGGGGATCTTCACCACCGATGGGTCTTAATGCACCTTATGGTGCTCCATGCTTTCTGACAGACAGCAGTGGCGGCTTTAGTTTTGTCGGAGGGGTGCCTTAATGCACCTTATGACGCTCCATGCTTTCTGACTAAGGTGAATCAATCGCTCAATTCCATCCGAAATGTGTCTCAATGCACCTTATGGTGCTCCATGCTTTCTGACCTGACTTCTTCGATGACCTGATGACGAAGATTTGGCCGTCTTAATGCACCTTATGGTGCTCCATGCTTTCTGACTTGGTGGTGTATGGCGTTTGTCAGCATGTGTTTCGACATGTCTTAATGCACCTTATAGCGCTCCGCGCTTTCTGACGCGAAATCGCCCGTGCGGAAGACGTGAACGGCAATTTGTCTTAATGCACCTAATGGCGCTCCATGCTTTCTGACCTTTGATAAGTCGAACATGACGGACGGTCTTCGCGAGGCGTCTTAATGTACCTTATGGTGCTCCGTGCTTTCTGACCTCGGAACGGACGGGTCCTTCAGGCCCGTCGAAATGAAGTCTTAATGCACCTTATGGCGCTCCGTGCTTTCTGAGTGGGTGACGCGTCGGTTGGTGAGATTCTGTCTGTTTTGGAGTCTTAATGCACCTTATGGCGCTCCATGCTTTCTGACTCACGCCTGGCGTGATCGCGTTCTCGACGCTATTTCAGTCGTCTTAATGCACCTTATGGTGCTCCGCGCTTTCTGTCCTGATGGGCAGGGTGACCTGAAGCGCAAGAATCAGATGTCTTAATGCACCTTATGGCGCTCCGCGCTTTCTGACAAGTCGTTCGTTGAGTCGGCGCTCCACGAGTTGCAGCAGTCTTAATGCACCTTATGGTGCTCCGTGCTTTCTGACTTGGTGACTGCGACAAGCCGATCCAGTTCACTGTTCCATTGTCTTAATGCACCTTATAGCGCTCCGTGCTTTCTGACACGCAATGGCACCACGCAAACCAAAGAAGGTACCCAAGTCTTAATGCACCTTATGGCGCTCCGCTCTCTGACGAACAAATCGGTGAGCTCCGGGTCGCAAATGCTGGGAGTCTTAATGCACCTTATGGCGCTCCGTGCTTTCTGACTGACGTTGAATTCATTGCGTACGCACTTACTAACGACCTGCCTTAATGCACCTTATGGCGCTCCGTGCTTTCTGACGAGGGTAATACCTCTCCGTCCAACGCAGGCTCGCAGAGGCCTTAATGCACCTTATGGCGCTCCGTGCTTTCTGACGACAACTACCGTAAGGGTCTGAACAGCCTGAAGAAGGCCTTAATGCACCTTATGGCGCTCCGTGCTTTCTGACTGTCCGGCGTGTCGTACCTGCTGTGACCAGGGGAGACGACACCTCGGATCGCCGGGGACCGAAAAAGCACGAATCCGACCCTCAAGCACAGCGTCAGATTAGCAGCCTTTTCGTTGCAATACGGCGCATCGCCACCGACAGCCAACAACACTCGTCCCACCCCGGAAACTCACGCTAACGGCGGCGTGTCGCGCCACTGCACGCATGCACCACCCCACACGCCAAGCAGCCGACTAACCGCACCCAAGCCCGCAGGCCGCCCCGTGCAGCACTCTCG
>CALHID010000003.1 GCA_938030835.1 uncultured Actinomyces sp.
CTCATCGCAGGAGGCCTAGATGCCTCCAACCACACTCAACTCTGAAGAGCCGGTTTAGGGAGATCACTTCAAAAGCCACGCAAGAGAGCTACGTGCGAAGTCGAAGCAGCTACACGGAATCGAACACCGGCCGTTCACCACTTGCAGATGAACTGGACGCAGATGTGCATGCCACCTTCTACCCTCCCTACATAGGAGAAAGGAGGTGACGAATGAACATTCGTGAAGTACGCCGACACGGTGACGGATGGGGCGTATTCGATCCGGATGCATCCAGAGCATCCGCAGTTGAACCTACGCAGGCAGCTGCTCAGCAGCGCGCACGCGATATTCTTGCTAATCAGGGTGGCGGCGAGATGCGGACGCGAGGAGAGAACGGGAAAATCCGCGCCCAGGACACCATCAAGCCCGGGAACGATCCCCGTCGAAGCCGGGGCTAGTTACCACTGAGGGGGCGGGTCTGACACCCGCCCCCTCAGTTCGTTATTCGGCCTTCTTCTCGGGGAAGGACAGCAGGCGATCCCTGTAGTAGGCATACTGGGCCCGACGAGCTTCTATTTCCGCTTCCAGTTCCGTTTCTAGCCCCGTGAACTGATCGAGAATCGACGCAATTTCGCACTGAACATCGAGTGGCAAAATCGGAAACTCGAATGCTCGAAATGCTCGCATATCCACCGAGGCAAAGCTCGAGACATTGGCATGATTCAGACAATATTCATCAAGAAGAAAACAGTAGTAGTAGAGGAAGTAAGGATCAAATAGTCCGCACGCGATTTCCTTGGGTTGCAGGGAAGTAAAGCGTTGATTCGACAAATGCTCCACTGTGACTAAGGCGTGTGCTCCAATAGTTGCGGACGTGGCCACGAGTATCGAGTTGGCAGGAAATACTCGGCCAGCTTTCACCGCAGAATTGGAAATGGAGATCAAAGCACTCTCGAGGATTCCACCGTTTTCACGTATGTCCTCCATACGGAACCACGGAACATCATCGCGATCCCACGCAGTGTGATCCCGCTTCGAGGGTGTATAGCCATTGCGCGTCTCGAAGAGATCTCCCAAGGTCTTGTATTCCAGCACTCCCACGCGTTTTTGGAGAGACTCGCGCGCGAGTAGTTCACTTCGATAGAAGCTGTGCTGTCTACGACGAATAGTCAGCTCCGCTTCCAGCTCCGCTTCCAGCGTCGT
>CALHID010000004.1 GCA_938030835.1 uncultured Actinomyces sp.
ACAAACTGTCGAAGAAATCACGAACCCCGACCCCACCGCCCCCAAGGAAGGCGGGCAACTGCGGATGGTGACAGTCACGGAAATGGGAGGTCCGGGCAGGCGTCTCAACGTCTTCGGATGGATTCAAGCGAAACTGACGCCGGCCTCGGAAATGATCCCGTACTCAAAGGTTTACCCAGCGAATGTGACCCGCGAGCAAGTGGATAACCGGAACGCACATCAGATGGAGAACTCACAGTATTCCGCTCAGATCGCCGCGCTCGCGGAACTGGGGTGGAAGGTTCCCGCAACCGTGTATATCTCCGGTGCGGTCGAGGGATCAGATGCGGTTGGAAAAGTTCAAGACTCTGACATTTTGGAGTCGATCCAGACCCCCGATGGGGTGGTGCACCCGATTGAAACGGCGGCAGATCCCTTCGTGATCATGCATTCTGTTGCTCCTGGCTCCACCGTTACGATCACCCTGAAGCGTGAAGACATCGAACACACAGAAACAATCGTCACATCTGCGCCTGAAGATGGATCTCAGGGCTCAAAAATGGGAATTTATCTGGGTGTTAAGGCCAATATTCCCGTGGAAATTAACTTCGCTATGAAAGATATTGGCGGTCCTTCGGCAGGAATGATGTTCTCGCTGGCAATTATTGACCGCCTGAGTGAAGGAGACATGACGGGAGGCCAATCAATCGCGGGTACTGGGACAATTGCCTACGACGGTACGGTTGGTCCAATCGGTGGGATCGCGCAGAAAATGCAGGGTGCAAAGCGCGATGGGGCCAGCTGGTTCCTTGCGCCGGAAAGTAATTGCGACGAGGTGATCGGGCACGTTCCCGAAGGGCTGCGTGTCGTTCGCGTTTCGACCCTTCATGAAGCGCACGAGGACGTGGTTGCGATTGGCCAGAATCGTGGGGATTCCCTACCAACCTGCGAGGCCAAGTAACCGAATTGTCAGTCCGAGAGTGAGGTCAAAAGAGCGTCGCTCAGGCTGGGAACCAGGCGTGATCCTTGGCCGACCTTGTCATCGCTGTCGAAAGTGCGGGCGCGAAGGGCACTCCAGGTTTCGCCACTGCGCAGTGCTCCCGCGGCGATACGGACATCAGTAGCTTGAGGATGGTTTGAGATAAACGCAATGGCTTCTTCGGGATCTGCTGGTGCCTGAGCCTCGACCTCAGGCGGAACAATGACGCGTTCGACGCTCAAAGCTGCGCCCACGACCGAAGGAGGCCAAGCAAGATGAGCCAACATCTCTTCAAGGTCGTCTCCTTGGAAGTCTTCCTGGATGATTGCACTGAGGTGCTCGTCCGTCCCATCCCACTCCTTGCGGAGCGCGTCCTTAAGCTCATCGGGTAGATCGGGCTGCTCGAGCAACATTGCGGTGTGAACCAAAGCGTAAAGAGAAGGTGCGTGGTCCCAGCCCACGACCGATGCTGCTTTTTCGATGTCAATAACAACGTGCGCAAGAGCAATTTGACGTGCAGTAGGAGTCAGTTCAACCATGGTGTCATTTTCCCATAGGCGAAAGACAGACGCAGATGCATGAGCCTCTCGTTAGAATAGGAGCACTGTGATCACTCTTCGAGAGGATGTCTTGTGAGCGATTCTCCGTTCTTTCCTGACCATCAGCCCATTCAATTGCCCAAAATTGAGATCCGACGCCCAAAGCTGGGGCCGGGGGCAATTACCATTGCGGTTCTGGTGCTTCTTGGACTTTTTGTCTACGCGGCTTCTTCATTCTGGACTGAAATTTTGTGGTTCCAGCAGATGCACGCGACTCGGATCCTACTGACGCGTTGGGGAGTGATCGCAGGCTTAGCCGTCGTCGGTGTCGTCTTGTCAGTCGCTGTGCTGCGCATCATGATCGGCTTGGCCCATCGTCATCGAGTATCGTCAAAGCGCGGCGAAGCCTCCGCGAATCTGAGGCAGTACCAAGACGCTATCGAGCCTTTTAAGAAGTTTGCCTTCTGGCTGGTTGCATTGGTTCTGGGTATCCCTGCAGGCCTTCGTCTTGCGGAAGGCTGGCAGACAGTCCTCACCTGGCTCAATGCGACGCCTTTTGGAAAGACGGATCCGATTTTTGGCTGGGATATCTCTTTCTTCGTTTTCACTCTTCCATTCTTGGAGCTCGTTGTTTCCTTCCTGCTCCATTTGGTGTTCCTTTCGCTCATCGTCTCGATCGTTGCCTCGTACCTCTACGGTGGTTTGCAGGTGGTGCCGCGTCCACACGCAACTGTTCCTGTGCGTCGTCACCTGGGAATTTTGGCTGCGGTTGCCTCGGTGATTATCGGTGTGCAGTACTGGATTGGACGGTACTCGCTGCTGACTCAGAGCGGTGACAATATTGATGGCGCAATGTATGCGGATGTCAATGCAACGCTTCCCGCGCACTCGATCTTGGCTGCTATTTCCATCGCTGTTGCAGCTTTGTTCCTTGTGGCCGCATTCAGGGGAACGTGGCGCCTTCCAACGATCGGCGTTGTGGTTACAGTCGTTGCGGCATTGGTGATTGGTGGCGCATACCCGGCGTTAATCGAACAATTCCGCGTACGCCCGAATGCGCGTTCGCTGAACGCTCAGTATATTCAGCACAACATTGATGCGACCTTGGAAGCTTACGGGCTCGATGATCTGGACTATCAGACCTACGATGCGACGACCACCGCTCAACCCGGGCAGCTTCGTGAAGACTCCGAGTCAACTTCACAGATTCGTCTTCTTGACCCTCAGGTGATTCGCAAGACTGTCCAGCAGTTGCAGCAGTCGCGTCCCTACTACTCTTTCGATTCCGGTTTCTTCGTCGACCGATACACCATTAACGGTGAACGTCGCGATACCGTTATTTCAATGCGTGAGCTGAACTTGGCAGGCCTGTCTCAAGAACAGCAGAACTGGGTGAACCGTCATACCGTTTACACGCACGGTTTCGGTGTTGTAGCTGCCTACGGTAACACCATCACCTCTGATGGCCTTCCCGCCTACTGGGAGCAGTCCATCCCCTCAAAGGGAGAGATCGGCGAGTACGAGCCTCGTGTGTACTTCTCGCAGTCGGCCCCCGACTATTCGATCGTCGGCGGCCCTGAAGGAACTCCTAACCAAGAGCTCGACTACCCGGATGACAACGCGCCTGGCGGCCAGGTCTCCACGACCTTCAAGGGTAATGGCGGTCCTTCGGTTGGGAACGTTTGGAATAAGCTTCTGTACTCAATTAAGTTCGGGTCAACCGATATCTTCTTCTCCTCGCAAACGAATCAGGAATCGCAGATTCTCTACGATCGTGATCCGCTTCTTCGCGTTGCAAAGGTTGCTCCCTACCTGACACTGGAACAGAAGGCATACCCTGCCGTTGTCGATACGGATGGTGACCCCTCGACGCCCAAGCGCCTTGTTTGGGTTGTCGACGCATACACGACAACGGATTCCTATCCTTATGCTCAGCATCAATCGCTGTCGTCCAGCACGGTTGATTCGCGTTCGCAGTCGGTGGGGCAGTACATCCAGGAAAACTCCATCAACTACATGCGTAATTCTGTCAAGGCGATTGTTGATGCCTACGACGGATCGGTGCGTCTCTTCCAGTGGGATGAAAAAGATCCCATTCTGTCGACGTGGATGAAGATTTATCCGGGAAGTGTCGAATCGAAGCAGAATATTTCCGCTGACCTCATGGGCCATCTGCGCTACCCCGAGGATATGTTCAAGGTCCAGCGTGACCTGCTGACCTCTTACCACGTGCGCGATGCCTCTGATTTCTACACCGGTGGTGACCGCTGGCGCCTTGCTGAAGAAACTTCAACAGCCGCAACTGCAAATGGGGCATCGACTGCTACCATGAGCAGCGCGCAGCAGCAGGCAGTCCGCGTGCAACCGCCGTATTACCTAACCATGCAGATGCCAGGGCAGCAGAGCGCAGAATTCTCATTGACCTCCGTTTTCGTTCCGGGTGGGGAATCCAAGCGCGAGGCCATGGCTGGATTCCTCGCGGTTGATTCTGAAACCGGAAGCGAGGCCGGGAAGGTTCGTGAGGGCTACGGCAAGCTACGACTGATTGCTCTTCCGTCCTCGACGACCGTTCCCGGTCCGGGGCAGATTCAGAACGCCTACGACACCAATCAAACGATTGCCTCGCAGCTCAACGTTTTGAACCTGTCTGATTCCACGGTTATCAGGGGTAACTTGTTGACTCTGCCTGTCGGTGGTGGCCTACTTTATGTCCAGCCGGTTTATATCCAAGGTTCGGGCGGAGCAAACTACCCGGTCTTGCGCTTTGTGCTGACTGCCTTTGGTAACAGAGTCGGTTTCGCGCCGACACTGGCAGAATCCCTTGACCAAACCTTCGGCGGCGATTCCGCTGCAAAGGTCGCTGGCGGTGATCAATCTGCCGATAAGAATAAGGCTGGTGGCGACCAACAAAACCAAGCTGATAGTGAACCCTCTAAGCAGCTTGCTTCAGCGCTTCAAGATGCTAACCAGGCTATCAAAGATGGCCAGAATGCACTGAAGAACAACGACTGGGCAGCCTATGGTGAATCGCAGAAGCGTCTGAATGATGCTCTGACGAAGGCTATCGATGCCCAAAAGAAGCTGGATGCCCAAGGCGGTTCCGGTTCGTGATAGCTCAATATGAGTAAAGGCGTGGGCCTGGGTGAGGAATACTCACCCAGGCCCACAGTCGTTTCACGTCGGGTCTCATTGCTTCCCGGAAAAGAGAAGCGGTGTTTCTCACTATGCCATACTCTTAGTTATTCAGGTGCGCCTTGATCACAACGGTAGTTCCGCATTCGGCTCCAGGCAGCCATTCAATATTTCCTTGAAGTTCTGCACGGACCATTTGGCTGACAATCTGTGTTCCCAGACCGGTCATTGCCCGGCCGGGTTGGATTCCTGCCCCGTTGTCTGAAACGGTAACCGTGAGCTGGTTGCCATTACGTTCTGCATGGACTTGAACCAGCCCGTCCTTGTCGGCAAGTCCGTGCTCAACCGAATTTGAGACAAGTTCATTCAAAACCGTTGCCATTGCCTGAGCCTGTGCGGCCTCGAGGCTACCGAATTCGCCCGTTGTCACTACGTCAACGGAATGATCGGTTGAGGCAACCGTACCTGCCATGCGAACGATTGTTCGCGCGACCTCGTCGAAATCTACCTGTTCATTGACATCCTGAGAAAGAGCCTCGTGGACGGTAGCGATCGCCTGAACACGGCGTTCGGCCTCCTGAAGGGCCGTTTGAACACTTTCTGAGTCTGAACGACGTGCTTGAAGACGAAGCAGTGCAGAAACGGTTTGCAGGTTGTTCTTCACGCGATGGTGAATTTCGCGAATCGTTGCGTCCTTTGTCATCAACTCCTGTTCGCGTCTACGTAGTTCTGAAAGATCGCGAGTCAAAATGACAGCACCCAAACGCTTGCGCCCGTTAAATAAAGGAAGAGCGCGCATTGTGACTGTTGAGCCCTGAACACTCACTTCAACGCGCCAAGGCGCACGACCCATAACAACTACTGCTAAGGACTCTTCAACGATTGTCGAGTCAGAAACAACATCGGTAATGCGTTGCGCGAGGACCTCACCGAGAACAGATTCCCGAATGCCCAAACTACGCAAGCACGAGGTCGCATTTGGGGTTGCCTGTAGAACCTTGCCCTCAGCGTCAATCAGAATGGCACCGTCCTGGACTCGAGGAACGCCGTGTCCAGTAATTGTCGGGGCGGAGTCGTAGGGATACTCACCGCGAGAAATCATTTCGCAGAGGACATCCGCGGCTTCACCCGTCCACGTGTCAAAACCTTGAACGGAGCGGGGAGAGGAGAGATTTGCTTCGCGGGTCAGCACAGCAACAACCTCACCCTGATAGGGGATCGGCACGCAGGTCTCCATCATCGAATACGTGCCAGCCCAGTGCGCTGCAGTCGGACGAACGACTTCACAGGTTTCCATGGCGCGACGAAGCTCAGCCTCACGAGCAAGAGGGAGATAAAGGCCTCGTGGATCCTCAGCGTGCACGGTAACTGACGTCGATGGACGGCAACTTTCAACTGCAATAAACCGATCGTCATCTGTGGGAAGCCATAGAACTAAGTCTGCAGCGGCAAGGTCAGCGATGACCTGCCAATCTTCAAGAAGCCGATGTAAAAGCTCGATCGCACCTGTGGGAATGGGAGTAGCAGATGCAGATTCGGCGATCTGAGTCAGTGTTGGCATGTATTCACAATAGCGTCATAGCGGAAGTTGTGAGAATCATCGGGCGACGAGGATACAATCGCAGCGTTGGTGTTCGCCTTTTATCTCAGGCGAACTACAAGAAATACGAAGATAGGAATGGCATGCAGTTCAATGGGGATGCACACTATCAATGCTCGCCGGAGGCATTCGTCGAAATTAGTACGACTCCGGGCTTTGTCGCTGAACGAATCGGGCCTCTTTTGAAGGACCCGATCATTGAGAATCCTCAGCAACGGACCGGGAGCGCGTGGGGGCTAATCAACCCCGAGGTGGTCCCTGCAAAGGTGCGTAGCCTCGTCGCCAATAAGGCACGTGTTGAGTACGACGAAGTATGGACTCAGGTGGCACCTGGTGAGTTCCGGGCAAAGTGCACACTTGCCGTTAAAGGACTACCGGTTTCTGCTGAGTTTAATCAGACGGTGACTGCTGTCAATGGGGATCTGAATCAGTGCCAATGGCATGTGGATGGTGACTACCATGTGCTCATTCCGCTTATCGGACGAAGCGCTGAAAACACGATTTCTGAGCATCTTGCGCAGGCTTTTGAGCGAGATCGACGCATTGTGAATAACTGGCTCATTGCTCACGCAGGCGAATACCCGATCGCGCAATAGCTGTGGAATAAAAATTTGCGATCATTGGTTGCACTGGAACAACAACACTAAGGACAGATCATGGCAGAAGAAATCGAAGAAACTACCCAATCTGTGCCCGCTGCTTCGGGCCCCTCAAACCCCTTGTACCTCGAACGCACCGGGGTCCGCCAGTACGTTGCGCGTAATGCACGAGGCGCTGAGGTCTTGGTAGGGGATGGACCGGGACGCTTTAGCCCCGGAGATCTTCTCAAACTTGCGCTCGCAGGATGTAACGCGATGTCCTCCGATGCGCGTTTTGCTGCGGTTCTGGGCGACGATTTTGCTCAGATTGCCGGAGTTTCAGCCGAGTACGACGAGGCCGAAGACCGCTTCACCTCGATGGAAATCGAGCTCCTTCAAGATCTCTCAGCGCTCAGTGAGGAAGAGACTGCCTCACTTCTTCGGCGTGCCGAGGCCGCAATTGAGCGTCGCTGCACGATCGCACACACGGTTTCTCACCCGCTCCCGCACACTCTGCACATCGCTTCGGAGCAGGTTCGCTAATTCTGAGAGTCGGTCGGCTTTTCGTCGGTGCCTACCACTAGGCTTGTAGGTACCGACGAAAAGAATGACCTTTGGGACAGCTGGAAAGGAACAGCAGTGAACCAGATTGATCGACAGTACGAGGATCTGCTGGCGAAGATCATGCGTGAGGGTGCCGAAAAGTCCGATCGCACCGGCACGGGTACTCGCTCACTTTTTGGCGCCCAGCTGCGTTATGACCTTTCAAAAGGTTTCCCGCTGATCACGACTAAGCGCGTCCACATGAAGTCGATCATTGGTGAGCTTTTGTGGTTCTTGAGTGGTGATTCCAATGTTCACTGGCTTCAAGAAAACGGCGTGCGCATTTGGAACGAATGGGCCGATGAAAATGGTGATCTCGGGCCAGTTTATGGTGTCCAGTGGCGACGCTGGAATGCCGGTGATGGTCGTGAAATCGACCAGATTTCCCAAGTTTTGGAAACGTTAAAGACGAACCCCGATTCTCGCCGAATGATTGTGTCTGCTTGGAATGTCGGAGACTTGCCGAAGATGGCTCTGGAACCGTGTCACGCATTCTTCCAACTGTATGTTGCTGATGGACGTCTCTCGCTTCAGCTCTACCAGCGCAGTGCAGATATGTTCCTTGGCGTTCCTTTCAATATCGCCTCCTACTCGCTGCTCACTCATATGTTTGCCCAACAAGCTGGCCTTGAGGTGGGGGACTTTATCTGGACTGGCGGCGACTGCCACATCTATTCCAACCACGTGGAGCAGGTTACTGAGCAACTCTCGCGTGAACCCTATCCCTTCCCAACTTTGAAGCTCCGTAAGGCTGATTCGATGTTCTCTTACGGCTTTGATGATGTTGAGATTGTCGGTTATGAGCATCATCCGACGATCAAGGCGCCGGTGGCCGTGTGAGTGTCGTGGAGGCAACATCCTTCGCATCGACTCCTTCTATGGAGACGGTAACAGGGGGAAAGGTCCCCGTTGCTTCGATTTGGGCCCAGACAGAAGATGGGTTTTTAGGCTCCGGCAAAGACCTGCTCTGGCGGGTTCCCGACGACTTTGCTCACTTTAAGTCAGTGACTATGAATAGCCCGATCATTATGGGGCGTTCATCGTGGGATGCTTTGGGGCGCCCTCTTCCGGGGCGGACATCGATTGTTGTGACTCGCGACCCTAGCTTGCTTATTGACGGTGCTCAAGTCGTTCATTCGATTGACGAGGCCTTACTGTGCGGGCAAAAAGATGCTGCCTTGCGTGGAAGCGAACGAGTTTGGGTGACAGGCGGAGCACAGATCTATCGCTTGGCTATGGACGTTGTCGATGAGCTTGTTGTTTCTGTGCTCGACTTGAAGGAAGAGGCGCGGGCACGTGTTGGCTCTTGTACCAGTGGCGTGTACGCCCCTGAGATCGATCCTTCCACCTGGCAATTAGATACTGAGGCCAGTGATGCCCAGTGGCGCGGTCCTTCAGGAGATGCTCTCCGTTGGCGTATCCAGGTTTTCCGTCGGATCTAGGCAAGTAGGCTTTTCAGGGCTTTTCCCCAGTTGATTTCTCTTGAATAGATCATCGTCCAAAGAGCGTGCTTCTACTTTGACTGTATCGATGGGCTGCGTCTCAGCACTCAATCCCGATAGCTTCCGTGCACTGACCAGAGCGCGAGATTCGAAGGAAGCTAGGAAGGAATTCCACGACTGTGAGGCGTTATTGAGTGCATTGCTCACTTTTGTTGCATGTTTCCCTAGTGTTCGAAGGCGTTCGTAGAGTTCTTGAGAAAGCTGGATAATCTCAGTGGCCTGTGAGGATAAGTTTTCCTGGCGCCATGTAAAAGAAACCGTTCGAAGAATCGCCCACATTGAAGTGGGGGAGGCAAGGACGACATTCATTTCAAGTGCATCATGCATGAGAGATGGATCGTAGCGTAGTGCGGCGGACAGGATTGATTCTGCAGGAATAAATGCAATGACGTAGTCGGCAGAGTAGGGGAGTTCCTTCCAATATTCTTTTTTGGCCAGTTCTGTCACGTGTCTGCGAAGGGACTGCGCATGGGCGATCATGAGTTGTTCGTAAGACGACGTGGGCTTTTCCGGGGAATTTAAATCGCTCTTATCCTGTTCTTCGTCCCTGGCCTGTGCATCGAGGAAAGCGGTGAGAGGGACTTTTGAGTCAATGGGGATGCACTTGTCCTCTGGCAAAAGGATTAGCATATCGGGACGTTTTGAGCGCTGGGCAAGCGAGACCTGGGTGTTGAAGTGAACGTGTTCAAGTAGCCCTGCAGACTCAACTAAAGAACGTAATTGAGCTTCACCCCACGTACCACGCAGAGGTGAGTGCGATAAAGTTCGAGATAACTCATCAGCAGATTGACGGAGACGCTCTTCTGAAATGCGGCTCAATTGAAGCTGTTGCCCCAGCGCTGCTTGTTGGCGTTCAAGTGAGGTCACCGAAGTTTGCAGGAGCCGCATCCCTTCGTTGATAGGCATGAGGCTTTGCATAAGGCGTTGATGATTGATGGACTCATGATGGAGCGCTTGGTTTTGTGAGTCAGTGAGGTGGGATTGGATATCCCGTTGTTCATCGAGTCGGGCGCGTAATTCTGTTGCCTGAGTCTGTGCGCTTACAAGCTTCTCAGATAGGTCGAGGCGAGTCTGTGTCTGTCCCA
>CALHID010000005.1 GCA_938030835.1 uncultured Actinomyces sp.
CGAGGCCCCACGCGCCATCCCCTACGAGGGAGCGAAGGAGATGCTCCTCGTCCAGGTGGAGGACTGCGACGCACTGTGCGACGTCGTCGACGCGATGTGGGAGGAAGTGCCCACACCGAAGAAGAGGAACAAGAAGTAGGCGTCCGGCCCGGGCCTCGTGATTGTGAACTGCGCCCCGGGACTTTTGTATGAGCGCGAAGGCTAGAACTTACCTCTGGTGGATGCTGATTCATTGAGAGTAAGCGGTTCTGCGTGGCCCCTGACCTGGTCGATGGTCAAGGTTGCTTGCACCCGGGTTGAATAGGTGACTTCGCTTTCCTCGATGCATGCTCCGTTGTGGTCGTAGGTAGAGCCCGTGAGGTGAAGAAGGCAGCGCGTACCCGCTGGCTCGCCAAGGATCGTGCGAGTTTCTTGATCGATACTTTGGGCACGCAGTGAGACAATGGAGAACTTTGGAGAGCTCTTATAGATGTCACGCAGAACGTGATAGATGGACAGATCCGTAAAGTCGACATCTTGGATACCGGGCAATAGGTCGATAGGAATGAAGGACAGATCAAGGCTAACGGGGAATACGCCCGTGTTGCTTTCGATCAAGCGAAGTCGCTTGAGGCGCAAGAATGGGCGATTTTGCCGGGTGACTACGCTGTGCTCAAGGACGCGAGCGCGTGCCTGGTCGCTGGTTCCCTGAAGGCGGTCTGTCAGTGAACCGAAACCCCACAGAATTCTCTTGTCATCCTGCGCAGTAACAAAAGTCCCCTTGCCTTGGTATGAGCGTAAGTGGCCTTCGTGGGTCAGAACCTGAAGAGCGCGGCGTACGGTACCGCGCGTGACGGAAAAGCGCTCGCAGAGAATGCTTTCGGATGGAAGTCTGGAACCGGGTGGAAGATCGCCATCCAGAATCTGACGCCGGATCGCCTGAGCGATCTGCTCGTATACCGGAGGAGAAATACTGGTCACCTGTTGCTCCTTTGCACATTGCTGACAGGCGCCCATGTTAGGTGACTCACACTCTAAAGGTCAATAGTCGTTCTCCGAAACGCCGTACAGATTGTTGCGAAATCGACGGATATGGAAAAAATCCCGGGGAATAGGTATGTCCTATTCCCCGGGTGAAAGTGTGAATCGACTTGAGACTCAGTTGTTACCTTCAACGACCTCAAGCGGGATCGTGTATTCGGTGCCGCTGGCGTCGGTGACCTTCAGAGTGGTTTCACCGGCCTTCTTGGGGTGGACACGGAGGTTCTTAGAGCCCTTGACCTGCTCGGCGACCTCGGTGTCAGCGACCTCAACCTTGGCCTTGGATGCATCACCGTTGAGCTTGAACTCAAGGTCACGCTTCTCGGGAAGAGTGATGCCCGTCTGGGTCACAGCAGCGGGATCCTTGGTGATGATCTTTTCGTTGGTTGCTGACTGGGGGCCGCTGGAGCAAGCAGCGAGGCCGGTTGCTGCCATGACGGCAATGCACATTGTTGCAATGAGAGATTTACGCATGACTCACAGTCTAGCGATCCTCGAAAAAGCGTCCATCTCAGACTCCACATTTCGGAAGTCTGCACCTAAACTGCGACCGAATTGTGATGAAGCAATGCTGCCAAAGTCCCAGGGGGAAGACGATCCACGGTTGACGCAAAAGTGGGATGCACTGGCGAAAAATAGCCGAAAAACGGACAATAAGAGCGACCGTTGCCACCAAAGGAGCAAAAATGCAGGCCGAAGACTATCGCAAGGTCCCCGAAGTTGGAGTGACCAATCCAACGATTGATGTGCTGCGTGCGCACCGCACAATCCGAAAGTTTGAGGACTCTCCGCTGAGTGCACAGGATCGCGATGCGCTGATTGACGTTGCGCGCCGTGCCCCCACTTCGTCGTTCCGTCAGCAGTTCTCGATCATTCACGTGACCGATGTCGCCTTGCGCGATCAGCTTGCCGAGGTCGCACAGCAGCCCTACGTGGGCACCTCCAAGGGCGACCTTTTCATGTTCGTCGTTGACCTGTACCGCAATGCGCGCATCCGTGAAGAAGCCGGCTTGGATATCGCTCCCTTGCAGCGGACCAACCTCTTCCTTGCTGCAATGGAGGACGCGGTCCTTGCTGCACACAACATGGAAGTTGCCGCCGAATCGATGGGCTTGGGCACGGTCTACCTCGGTTCTCTTCTGAGAGGACCCCAGCGCACCATCGAGCTTTTGAAGCTTCCGCGCATGACCTTCCCAATTCTGGGCCTCTTGGTTGGCCGCCCGCTTCAAGATCCCCCGTACCGGCCTCGTCTGCCCAAGCACCTTGCTGTTTCCGAGAACACCTACCCGGTGGTCGAAGGTTCCTACCTCGAGGAGCTTGCCGAGTACGACGAAGATGTGCGCGCGTACTACGAACTGCGTAAGGCTGGACTGGGCGCGACCAATGCCTTCACCCAGCAGATTAGCGAGCAGATGGGACTGCCAAATACCTTCGACACCGCGCCCGTTCTTGAGGTCCTTCACTCCCAGGGATTGTGCCTGAACTGATTGAAAATTGCCGAGGCCGGGGGTGCCCTTGGGTCTTTCCTGGCCTCGGCATTTTTTCTTGTATGTCTAGCGGATATGCCTTTTGAAGGGGCGTTAGAGGAGGAAGAATGAGCACGCAGATAACAAAAGAATTGGGATTCTCAACCTACGTTTTCGTCGAAAGACTGGGAAAGAATGCCGCAATTCTTCATCCCTTCCCCGAATACAACATTTCTCTTGTCGCGCAGGCGCTTGAAGAGGCGGGGCTACCCATCAAAATCATGGGCGAGCATGCCCCCGAACGCGGTGAAGGAATCTACTTCCAAGAAGATGCTTTCCCGGATGAATTCTTGGGGATTCTTGCTGACGCTTTGAGTGTCCGAGGCATTGGTGCCTACGCATATTGCCTCGTCGATGGCTCAATGGGGGACTTGGACCTTCATCTTTTCACGCGTGTCGGTGAGAGTTTCCCGCGTGCTGGCAAGAAGGTCGTTCTGATGCGCCTCTACCTTGGGCATTCCAGTGAGGGGCCTGCTGCAACGACCTGGATTTTCGGTTCCCCATCAGATCTGGAAGAAGTTAATCGTCTTCTGGGAGAAAAGTACGATACTCAGCCAGTTTCAGACCCCGCTGGATTCGCGGCAATCGAAATTAAGCACCCTGAGTTTTCCGCGGGATTGCTGGAACCTTCGCAGATTATGGATGATATTTTCCAAACCCTTGGCCGTCATGGTTATGAAGGCCCAGCATTTGTAGAAGATCATTTTTCTCAGCAAAATGACGCGAATTTATAAGTGGCTGTAGATGCTCTGGTAGCGAAGTTGACACTTCGTAAAATTCGTTCAGAAAAGTCCCAGTAAACGCGCGTTTTTCTTGCAGTAAGACTTCATAAACTGTCCTCATCAGACAACGAGCAACGAAAGTTGCTCGTATCTCTCCGGAAGACTTTCTGGGAAGACTGCTCTGTGTTGATGGGATAACGAAAAAGGGCTGACCACGGCGGTCAGTCCTTTTTCGTTTGTCATGTAGGGCTATGATTTTCGCCCCATCGCCGGTTATGCTGAAGCATCCTCACTCAAGCAAAGGAGATTTTGTGAGCGCCGATTCCGTTCTGATTACACGTCAGCACCTGTTGGATCCCTCGTTGGAACACTCCCTCATCCTCGTCAAGCCAGACGGTTACGCTCGCGGTTTGACCGGTGAGATCCTGCGCCGCATTGAAGCGAAGGGCTACATCATCAAGGGCCTGAAGATCATGGTTGCCTCGCGCGAAATCCTCGCGGAGCACTACCGCGACCACGCGGGTAAGCCATTCTTTGAAGGGCTTCTTGATTTCATGAGTGCGGGTCCGCTGGTTGCCATCATTGTTGAAGGCCAGCGCGTCATCGAAGGCATGCGCACCATGATGGGCTCCACCGATCCGACAACTGCGCCTGCCGGTACGATTCGCGGCGACTTGGGTCGCGCATGGGATACCCCGCACATGGAGAACATCATCCACGGTTCGGATTGCGCAGAATCCGCTCTTCGTGAGATTGAGATCTGGTTCCCTGAGATCGACTGATTTGGACTAGTGGGGTCCAGTAAGGCCCAGCGAGGGCTAGGGGCATGCGCTTCCTAGCCCTCTTGGCTTTGTGCTAGCAATCATCTCCGTTTTCGGCCAGCTGTGCGCGGGCGAGATCGCTTGGCGTATCGATATCGGCGATCCATGATTCTGGGACTTCGACATCGATCGTGTCGAGCTCTTCCAATAGGGCGCGCATAGAACGATTCACCCACTGGGATACGGTGAAGTTGCGGACTGCATCCAGAGAAAAAACACCAATCAGGTTCTGCCGGTGCCCCGCCGCGCAGGCAAGTACGCCATCTACGCGACGTCCCTGAGAAATTGACTCTTCCACGGCCTCGAGAAGGAGTGGGAAAGTCAGGGTAGCCAAGGGTGCGTCAACGGGAACAAGGCCGATCCAGCGCGACTGTGTGTCCTCGGGGAGAACTTTAAGAAGTGCCTGAACGCCGGCAATAAACCCGGCGGCAGGGCCAGAGCGCGGCGGCTCCTCCATGACGCGGATAACGTCGCTTGGAACTGTGACGGTCTCAGGTACCACGCATACGTGAGGAATCCCGGGCTCAGAGGCGAGCGCCCACTCAAGTGCGCGTCGGCCTCGGACCATGAGGTCGGGCTTTGACGCCCCTCCCAGCCGCTCGCCGGTACCTCCGCCGAGGATCACTAATCCGCTGAGTGCTAGGCGCTGGGGCGAGTCCATGTTCCGCTCCGACCGCCGCTTTTCTCTTCGACATAGCACTCACGAATCGCAACCAACTTATCGATGCCCTTCACCATGTCAATGATGGTCAGTGCAGCGACGGTCACGGCGGTCAGAGCCTCCATCTCGATTCCCGTTCGATCTGCGGTTCGAACGGTCGAACGGATCTCCACCCCGTCTTCAGCCAATGACAGATCGACCGCACAGTAGTGAACGGCGATCGGGTGTGCCAGGGGGAGCAGCTCGGGAGTGCGCTTCGAGGCCTGAATTCCCGCAATTCGCGCGACTGCAAGAGCGTCGCCCTTGGGGACCGAATCATCGCGGAGGGCCGCCATGATTTTTGGAGAGCACTCGACGAAGCCGCGTGCTCGCGCCTGACGCACGGTTGGTGTTTTCGCCGTGATATCAACCATGTGTGCCTCACCGCGCTCGGTGAGGTGGGTGAATGGACTGGTTTCGCTCATGTCTAGCCTTTCGGCGCTCGTTTGACGGGAAGAGAATGGGAAAGTGATCAGACTCGAACCGCAGTCAGGATCGACCAGGGTTCAACCGAAGTGACATCTTCGGGGACGATCGCCAGCGCATTCACCGAGTGCAAAGAGGCAACAAGGTGAGAACGCGAACCCAACCTGTGGGTCGGAACCACAATCGGAGTCTGTTCTGGGCCATCGGGTTCAGAAAGAATGACCGGGACAAACTGGCGCTTGCCTTCCGGAGAAATCCAACCGTTAGGTGTGGTGACGACGATGGGACGCAGGAGTTCGCGCCCGTTGAGACCGGTAAATTCGGCCAGAACTGGGCGAACAAACATGTGGAAGGAGACGAAGACCGATACCGGGTTGCCCGGCAGAGTCGCCAAGTAGACATCGCGACCGTCACTTGCCTGAAGGACGCCGAATCCTTGCGGCTTCCCGGGTTGCATCGCGACGCGGACGAAGTCCACTCCCTTGCCCAGGCCAACTTCCTTGACGACGTCGTAGGCTCCGGCGCTGACGCCTCCCGAGGTGATGATGAGGTCAGCGACATCTCCTGCCTGGCGCAAAACTTCAGCAAAGTGAGCAGGATCGTCGTTGGAGCGGAAAATTCCTGTCACCTGGGCACCCGCGCGGCGAGCGAGCGCAGCAATCATCACGGAGTTTGAATCAGGAATCTGAGCGCCCTGGAGCTCTTCGCCCGGTGCACGCAGTTCATCACCCGTTGAGACGATGGCGATGCGGGGGCTGGGGTAGACCTTCACGCTTGCGTAACCAACCGATACTGCCGAGGCGATGGCCGCGGGCGTGAGAACGTCACCGGCATGCAAAATGACGTCTCCGGGCGCGCAGTCCTCGCCCTGACGGCGCACGTGAGCGCCGACCTTTGCGGGGGCGTAGATGCTGATGCTTTCGGGGAGGGGGTGCGGGCCGGGTTCCTCAGAGGTATCTTCCACGGGCACGATGGTGTTTGCGCCCTCGGGAATGCGAGCTCCAGTCATGATGCGCCATGCGGTACCCGGTTCAAGAATGTGGGTCTCGTTGTCTCCAGCTGCAATGTCACCGGCGACCTCGATGGTGACGGGGTGCTCAGGGGAGGCCTCGAGATCATGATCGAGGTGGAGTGCATAGCCATCCATTCCCGAATTGGAGAAAGGCGGAACTGCGAAGCGCGCGACAAGATCATCGACCAGGACGTGATCAAGTGCCTGATCAATGGGAAGCTCAATGGGGGAGAGGGGGTGAACGCGTCCCAAGATGGAGTTCAAATAGTCTTCAAGAAGTTGCATCGTAGTCTCCTTCGCGCGGTCCGCATGGGGCCATGGCTCAGTTTATGGCTTATTCGATCGGTTCGGGGGTGGCTTCGGCGGGAGTCACTGAGGGAACTTTCGCGGGGGTGGTTCGAGGCCGGAATGGGACGACGTTCCAGCGACCTGCAGCTGTATCAACAATGAGCAGGCGCCCGATTAAGGGCTCACCAACTCCGGTGACCCACTTCAGACATTCTGTGGCTAGGACCGATCCGCCCTGTCCGCAGACGGCTCCCAGAACACCGACGGTTTTTGAACTCATTGTTTCGACGGTGGGGGGTTCAGGATAGATATCGCGAAGAGTCAGGCCATCGGTGAAAAGCGAGGCCTGGAAGGACATTGATACCAAAGTGCCCCACATGTGCGGGCGCCCAACGCGTGCACAGGTATCTGAAATTGCGTATTTTGCGGTGAAATTGTCTGTTGCGTCGACAACGAAATCGTAGGCCGCAACGGTCTCATCACTCTGGACATCAATAATCTTCGGTTCGATGTTGACCTGGATATCGGGGTTGAGAGCAAGGACGGTCATCTTGGCAGATTCGGCCTTATTCATGCCCAAGCGTGCGACGCCGTGAATGACTTGGCGCTGGAGGTTAGATTCCTCCAGATTGTCCGGGTCAGAGATGCCGATCGTTCCAATTCCAGCTGCCGCCAAATAGGCCAAGACGGGTGATCCCAGGCCGCCGGCGCCGACAACAAGGACCTTCGCAGCGCGGATCTTTTCGATGCCGCTCTCACCGATTCCGGGGATACGAGCGGTCATAATGTCTCGCTGCGCTACCATGTCTGTGTCCCTTCACGACCATTTAAATAAGGGGAGTCCCGTGATTATTGATACCGATATTGTCTCTGTTCCAACGGAGATGTGCTCGGGGGAAGTGCCCCTCATTCCAGCTCATTCCGGTGCGCGCGTTGTCTTTGAGGGTGTTGTTCGCGATCACGACGGTGGTGAAGGCGTTCACTACTTGGAATACTCCGCTCACCCTGCGGCTGCCAAGTTCCTTCGTGCAAGTGTTGAGAAATCACTAGAGGCACTGGGAAATCCTGAGGTTGATGGCATCTACGTCCGCCATCGCGTGGGACACCTAGAAATTGGGGACGTTGCACTTCTTGTTGTCGTCGATAGTGCCCATCGAAAGGAAGCCTTCGCGCTGTGCGGTCAAATTGTCGACGATATTAAGGCCAGTGTGCCGATCTGGAAAGATCAGTATTTCAGTGATGGCCACAATGAGTGGAGCAATACTCCGTGACCCGATTGCGCCTCTCAGCCACCCGCAAAAGGCGGAAGGACGTCAAGGCGAATCCCACTGCGATCGGCCACGGAGACCACGGCCTCGTCGCTCAGGGATGAGGCGCCCAAGGCTTGGGCAAGAGTTGCCTGAGCGTCAACAAGTTCTTCGTTCACCAGGAAGGACGAGGCCGCCAGAAGATCGTCGATATCGCGATCAGTTGAGCGACGAACAAGGTCGACGACTGTCTCGTTTGAGTCGTCCGCAACCTCGATCACTGCGCTCTCTGTGCCTACTGCAGCGCTCGCGGCAGCGAAATAACGGATCGTGATCCTCATGGGGACTTTCAACCTCCAATTTTCGACATGGAATAGGACTGGGGGACCGGAGCAAGAAGCTGGTGACCAGCGGGTTTAGCCCACATGGCATCCTTCCATAGCTCGGCTAATTCTTCATCGCTTGCACCCGCGCGCATGGGGGTGTGCAAGTCAACACTGTCCACACTGAAAAGACAGGAATAGATCTTTCCATCTGCACTCAGGCGAGTTCGGGTGCACGAGGCGCAGAAGGGAGACGTCATCGAGGCAATCACGCCAATGATGCCTCCCGGATGGGTGTCGCTTGGAGCAACTGACCAACGGCGCGCAGGTTCCGAGGCCGCGGTAATGACATCAGTGAGCTCGAAGGAATCGCGAAGAACCCGCTGGATGTCATGCGCCGTTGGGCGGGATGAGAAAGAGGCAGCCAAGGGGCCGATTGGCATAAATTCAATGGCGCGCCACTGATAGCCGCGCTCTAAGGCGAAGGTCACCAAGGCAGGGATTTCTGCCAGGGACTGCTGATCAACGACGACAGTGTTGAGTTTGACGGTTCCGGGAAGTGCGGATGCGTCGACCGCATCAAGGCCTCGAAGGACATCGCTTGAGCGTTTGCGGCGCGAAAGCTCAGCAAAACGGACCGGATCCAAACTGTCGATGGACACATTGAGGCGTTGAAGACCAGCGTCAACCAGGGAATCGATGACTCGATCAAGGCCAATGCCATTCGTCGTCAAGGCCAAGTCGGGCTCAACCCCGGCGTCTTCGAAGCCCTCGCGAACGGCCTCGACAATTTGGGGAAGATCGGGGCGCAACAGCGGCTCGCCGCCGGTGATACGCGCCTGGGTGACGCCAAGAGTTGCGGCGATTTTTGCCAGGCGGCGGAATTCTTCCGGACGCAAAAGGTCGCTGCGCTTCAGCCAGTCCGTCACCTTTTCGGGCAGGCAATACACGCAGCGAAGATTGCATCGATCGGTGACCGAGATCCGCAGATCTGTAGCCGTTCGACCGAAGGTGTCCAGAAGAAGAGGTTCGTACATCAAATCAGTCAGTAACCAAGTCGAGCTGTTCAAGAACGTGGGGGACCAGCGGGCCGATCACGCTGATCGTGTCCTTCACGCCTCCGCGTGACCCCGGTGCGTTCACGATGAAGCACGGAGTTTCGCCCTGGCGGCTGACCCCGACAAGGCCGCGAGACAGGGAGGCAAGAGGTGTGTTGACCAAGCCGACCCGCGCAATCTGCATGGCGATCGCGTCCATGCGCGCATCCAGAAGGGGAGCGGTGGCTTCGGGAGTAAGGTCGCGATCTGTAACGCCGGTTCCTCCGGTGGTCACAATGACGCGCGCGCCCTGAGCCATTGCATCGAGGATCGCATTTCGCACAGAAGCGATGCCATCGGGGACAACATGAACCTGATCGACAATAACGCCCCAATCGGCCAAAAGAGCAGCAGCAAGAGGTCCTGATTTATCTTCGGTTTCTCCGCGGAAGCAACGATCTGAAGCGGTAATTACCGCACCTGCGACAGTTCCTTCCATTTTCTGCAAACCCTTCTGCTGAATTTTCGCATGGGGGTCGGGACGTACCGACTGAGCGTCAGAGCTATTACGCAAAACAAACCTCCCGAAATAGGTCCTTAAATGGCGTTTTTGCAGTTGACAGGAATTGACGTTCTTGCAAGTGTTTTCGCGTAATTTCGCGCAAATCTCAATTAGAACGAGTTGTCCCTTATATATTAGCGACAAGTATGCGTTTAGGTAGGAAAGGGAGAGTGTCAATGACTACCTCACATGCTGAATCGTCAGCCGCACCCGCGGAAAAACGAGCCAGTAAATATGTCCTTCAGGATTGGGATCCGAACAACCCCGAAAAGTGGGACTCGAAGCTCGCGTGGCGCACGCTGTGGATCACGACCTACTCGCTGA
>CALHID010000006.1 GCA_938030835.1 uncultured Actinomyces sp.
TCGCTTCGCATTTAGCGTTCGTGGTGAGCGTGCAAAGCCGGGCATGGAACAGATGACTGCCTCCCAACAGTATGGGGTCATTCCACAGTCCGAGTATGTCAAGAAGACTGGCAGTCACGTAGTAGTTGTCGAGAAGGACTTCACCATTCTCAAGGCCGTTTACCCTGGCGATTTTGTTATTCACATGCGCAGCTTTCAGGGTGGATTAGAACTCAGCGAAGTTAAGGGTTGCACAAGTTCCGCTTACGTAATGCTGATTCCTGGACCGCAGATCCACTCAGCACGCTATTATCGATGGGTTTTTAAGTGTGATGGCTATATCAATGAACTGAGAAGCACATCAAATCTAGTTCGCGACGGTCAGGCGATGAGATGGGCGAATTTTATCCAAGTTCCAATCCCATTCCCACCACCCGAAGTACAAGACAGTATTGCAAAATATCTCGACCGTGAAACTGAGCGAATTGAGGAACTGAAAGATTCGATCCGAGCGCAGATTGATGCACTGGAAGCTTACAAGCGATCTTTGATTCTCAGAACTGTGACCAAGGGGCTTCGCCCTAATGCAGAGCTGATCGACTCAAATGTCGATTGGATCGGAGACATTCCAGCACACTGGTCCCTTCGGCGACTGGGGACGCTCTTTAGGGTTCGTAACGAAAGAGTGAGCGCTTTATCCTTCGAACCATTATCCGTCACGAAGAATGGCATTCTGCCACAGCTTGA
Organism: uncultured Actinomyces sp.; assembly: GCA_938030835.1. GTDB lineage: Bacteria > Actinomycetota > Actinomycetes > Actinomycetales > Actinomycetaceae > Pauljensenia. The sequence goes on from CALHID010000006.1 coordinate 727, forward strand.
GCATGTCGCAAAGACTGATTACGTCGACAATCGTAAATTAGTCAAAGCTGGCGATTTTGTTATCAATAGTCGTTCAGATCGAAGGGGCTCCTGCGGTATTTCTCCGCGAGATGGATCGGTCTCCCTAATCAATACTGTACTTGCCTCACGTGACTCGAATGAAGTGCCTCCGTATTTCGGCTGGCTATTGCACAGCGAGGCATTTTCAGATGAGTTCTACCGGTGGGGTCATGGGATCGTGGCAGATTTGTGGACCACGAACTGGGACGACATGCGGCGTATTGTCGTTCCCGTACCGTCAGCTGAGGAACAGGACGAAATTTGTAACTTTCTTGAAAATTGCACAATGGATCTTAGCTCAACTATTCGGGCAAAGCGCCGACAGTTGGAAGTTCTTGAATCCTATAAGCAGTCGCTGATCTATGAAGCCGTGACTGGTAAGAAAGAGGTGCCGGTGCAATGAGGCCAATTCTCACTGAGCGGGACTATCAAGAGTTCATCGTTGGAGAGCTCGAGACACGTCATCATTACCTTGAGCGTGACGATTCTGATTTTGATCGCCGGTACATGATTGACGCCGGCATCCTGATGGAGTTCCTCTCCGAGACACAGAAGGACACAATTAAGGCGCTGGCCAAGATCTATAAACAGGATCTTCAGGAAACTATCCTTGGGGCCATCAACAATGAGGCGACTAAGCGTGGCGGCAGTCTGCTCTCGGTTTTCAAGCGGGGTATTGAGCTGTCTAATCGCACGCTGACCTTGATGTACCCGAAGCCTGCAACGAGCTTCAACGCAGAATTGTCTGCGAAGTATCGGGCCAATCGCTTCACGGTCGTGCAGGAGGTGTGGACGACCGAGGAAGAGAAAGAACGGATCGACCTCGTCATCTGCCTCAATGGCCTGCCGATTGTCAGTTTCGAGCTCAAGTGCAACGCT
>CALHID010000007.1 GCA_938030835.1 uncultured Actinomyces sp.
GCCTGGCAGCAGCACGCACTGTGCGCTCAGACCGACCCCGAAGCCTTCTTCCCTGAAAAGGGAGGCTCGACTCGCGAAGCAAAGGCCGTGTGCCAATCTTGCGAGGTTCGCCAGCAATGCCTTGAATACGCATTGGCGAATGATGAACGCTTCGGAATTTGGGGTGGCCTGTCAGAGCGCGAACGTCGTCGACTGCGCCGCTCGGCCATCTAATGGCTCGGGGCATCCCCTTTTCACGGGGGACAGTCGCCGCCATCGTCGTCGCTCGGGGAATGACCCCCGAGCTGCGTTCGCTTCTTGATGCACTAGCTGCGCAGAGTCGCGCCGTCGATCACTTGATCGTCTGCGATGTGCGTGCCCCCCGAACTTCTCCTTTGGCCTCGGGTCAGGTCGTCGTCGCTGAAGACCTCCCCGAAAATGCGCTCCTCATCTCAGTTGGGCGTGTACGCAACATCAGTGATGCCCTCGCGAAAGCATCCAAAGATCATGCGGCCTCTCAGGTAATGACCGCGAGCGATTGGCTGTGGATCCTTCATGATGATTGTCTTCCGGCCAATACCTGCCTGGAGGAACAGCTTGCCGCTACCGAAGCAGGAGCATCTATTGCAGCCGTCACTCCAAAGGTTTTCCGTGCGGATGGGACTCTCGCTGAAGTTGGAATCCACGCCACTGCCTCTGGAAGGCGAGTTCCGCTCGTCCTAGATGGCGAAATCGACCAGGGGCAATACGACGGTGTCACTGATGTTCTTGCCGGTGGTAGCGCAGGTCTTCTGGTGGCCTCCTCCGTCTTTAACCAGGTCGGTGGTTTCGATCGAGCCCTCGGTCCGTACAACGAAGGACTTGAGCTTTGCTGGAGGATTCACCGAGCAGGCTATCGCGTTGTTGCGGCCCCCAATGCCCATCTCACTCACCTGCAGGTCTCTTCACCGCAAAACCTGAGGCGCGCCTCGGCGCTACGAGCTCGACGTTCAAGTGAGTTTTATTTCGCGACTCTCATTGCAAACCCGCTTCTACTTATTGTTCAGGCTCTGGCTTCGCTGCTCTGGATTCCCCTGAGCTGTCTTGCCTTGCTGCTCAGCGCTCGCCCGCGCGCGGCCTATGCTCGTTTCTTCGCATGGCTCGGCCTCTTTGCTCATATCCCACATATTGTGCTTGCACGGGCGCGTCATGCCCGCTGTGCCAGCCAGCCGCGTTCCTCGCTACGCCCGCTGCTCACTGGACGCTTTGATGCTTCTCGCATTCGCCGAACGCACCGTAGCGCTCACGTTATTGAGGAACAGGCCTCGTGGAAAGATTCGTTTCTTGAACGTCGGAGCAGTGACCTGGCGCCTCGCGTTGTCACGAGCCTTGCGCTCTTCTTACTCTCTTTGTGGATCTACCGCTCCGATCTGGGATCGATTAATGGGGGAGCCTGGCTCAATCTTCCCGACCGCTTCACTGATTTGTGGACCTACGCTTGGTCGGGCTGGTTACCTTCTGGCGATGGCTCTGCACATGCGGTGGATCCTCTTGTCCAGCTTCTCAGCGCCCTGAGCGCGCCTTTTGCGCTTTTCGGTATCGCACCGACGGTACTGCTCTACGTGTTCCTAATCCTGAGTCCAGCGTGGGCGGCGTGGAATATGGACGTCCTCAGCATGCGCCTGACATCATCGCGCTCGCTGCGAGTGGCGCTGATGTGTCTGTGGGCGTCCCTTCCCAGCGCTCTTTTTGCAATGACCAGCGGAAGACTGGCCTCCCTCGCCGTGCATGTTTTTATGCCCCTGTGGGTGGCCCTGCTCCTTTCCCTTCCGCGTGATCGACATGTCATTGTGCGTCGCGGGTGGACTTGCGCAGCAATCGTTGGGCTGATTATCACCGCCGCTTACCCGCTGCTGGGGGTTTGCGCACTTGTACTTTTCTCGCGCAGCCTCAGCCGTGCCACGGCCGCTCTTCCCGGTCTACTCCTGTGCCTGCCCTTCTTTGTTGATGCAATTCTTTGGCGTGCCTGGCCCGCGCTTCTTGCCCCCGCCGAGGCCGCAGCTTCCTATCAGCGCGCCCCCTTTGGCTTGGGAGCGTGGGGTATTCCCGCAGCTTCTTCTGCCGCGTGGCTTGGCGTCTGCGCGCTCCTTCTCCTTAGCCTTTGGCTCATAACGTTGCTGAGCGTCGGGCGTTTTCTTCTTCATTCCCGAGGCTCTTCCTTCTTCCCGGTTTCTCTTCCGGCGCTCGTGGGTATCGCACTTGTGAGCGGTATCGGAGCATTGGCCCTGTCTTACATTCCTGTCGATTCTTCAAATAGCCCGCTTTTTGCGTGGGGTGGACCGCTGCTCAGCGTTCAGGCCTTAGCTCTGATCTGCGCTTTATTGCTTTGTGTGAAAGGCATCGAAACGGAAGGAAAAATTGTCCGCACAGGATGGAAACTTGTTGCCTGTGTTGGGTTGATCCCACTCCTTTCAATGGCGGTATCCCCTTGGTTTGAGGTACTACCTTCAGCGCAGTGGAGTGCGCGCTCGACCAGTGAACAGGTGCCTCTTGTTTCCCGCTACGCACAAAATTCTTCGCGCGAGGCTCGGGTTCTTGTCCTCAACGTTGGTGCCGATGGTGATCTCGATGCCAGCCTCTGGCGCGGCGCAGGCCCGCAGTGGAGTGAGCATTCCAGTGTGGCCTCGTGGGTGGCTCTCCATGACAGGATGAACAACACCAGCGATCCCGCGCGGAGTGAATTGGGGGAGACAATCGCGACTCTCGTGTCTTTCCCTGACGACTCTGCTTCCCAGCGTTTAGCGCTTCACGGTGTCGATACGATCATTGTTCACTCCGGGGGTCCCGCAGCGTCGTCTATTACACAAACGCTGGACCGTGCGCCCGGTATTGAGAAGATCGGTGAAACCGAGGCCGGGAGCGCATGGAGAGTGCGTCCAGATGGGCGTAAGCCCGCGCGCCTGTGCCTTGCCTCAGAATCGGTCGATTCCCAGTGTGAAGAGCTCGCAAGCGGTGTTATCGGTGCTCGTACACACGTCTTCGGCCCCGGGGTCCTTCGCCTTGCGGAACGGCAGAACTCGCATTGGGCTGCAACTCTCAATGGGCAGCGCTTAAACCAAACTGAAGCGACGAATCAGTGGGGAACGGCATTTTCGCTCCCATCCGAGGGTGAGCTCGTACTGAACTACCGCTCGAACTGGATTCTGGCATGGAAAGCTGCGTGCGCGCTTGCCGCCGCGGTGATGCTCTGTGGGCTTCTTCGGGGGAGGAAGGACGTGGTAGACGATGGTGAATAGAAAACGCATGCTCACTATTGGTGCCATCCCTGCCTCGCTGCTACTCCTGGGCACTGCCTCGTGGGGAATAGGCAGAGTTGTGCCTGAACCCTCACTTCCTGCGCCCCAGGTCGTCCACGCGCGTCCAGAAACCCTTAACTATGCCTGTCCGGCGGGGATTGTCGACCCATTCCACCTTGATGGAGGTGTATCAGCGGCCTCGGTGTGGGATTCTGCCGGGGAACGTGAGACCAGTGGAGAGTGGACAATCCTTCGCGCGGATGCCTCTGCGCACACCCTTCCCACAACTCTTGGAGTGATGGGCCAAGGCGGGGGAGAGCTTCGCGGTCTGAGTATGACGTCATGCCAATTGCCGGCGAATGACCAGTGGAGCGTTCTGGGATCAAGTACCAGTGGCGAAGACTTGGTCGTGACCTTTGCAAATCCCAATTCCTCGCCTTCTGTGGTGACCCTTGAGGGGTACGGAGCTAACGGTCCCATTGATGCCAAACCACACCAGATGACGATTCCGGCCCGTTCCACTCAATCTGTCCTGGCAGGGGGACTCTTCCCAGAAGAGAGCGCGCTGGCCGTACATGTCCACGCCGATGGTCAAGGAGTGGCGACCTGGGTGCAAAGCTCTGCAATGCAGGGAGAAGTGCCCAAAGGCGTGACAAGCGTGAGCGGCACAAAGCCAAGGGAGGACCAGCTTTTCCTTGGGCTTTCAAAGCAGGGGAGCAGTAGCCTGCGTCTTCTTGTTCCCCCTTCGGCAGAAGGTGACGAGGCCGATACTCACGTTGCCTTGAGCTACACCAGTGACGCTGGCACCTTTAATGTGCCGGGCGGAGAATTGGACGTGAGCGCGGGAACGGTCGTTGACGTTCCGCTGAACGGAATCACCGATGAACGCTATGCCCTGCGTGTTCATGCCGAACGTCCGCTTGTGGCTCAGGTTGTGACGAATAGTGAGCAGGAAGAATATCCCGGAGGACAACGCTGGGGAATGCGTGCGGGCATGAGCTCTGCTCAGGGGCTCGTTCACGCTCAACTACCTTCTGCATCAACGGTGGAAGGGCTGGTTCGCTCGCGCTTGAGCTCGACGATTCTACGCGGGACTGCGCAAGAGAGCGGCAGCGGAGTCAATGAGATTTCTTCCCATCTGTTACTCACCTCTGTGCACTCTCAAAGTGGCGTCCAGCTTCAACTGGGAAATGAACAGGTAACCCTCGAAGCCGGGAAGATGACGGTGCTGGATCTTTCCTCGCAGGATACGAGCCTAGAGTCTCCCAGTGATGTTGCGATCGCGATTGAGGTGGAAGCGAAAACTCCCAGTGGAGTGCTTCGTGCAGTATGGCCGCTGAGCGCGGATGATGTCGAGCAAGCATCGACTTCGATTACCGTTCACTAGCTTGCTGCTAAAGGGTGCCCTCATGCTCAAAGCATGTTCGTGCTCAAAGCGTGCCAAGTCCGAGGCATGCTTAGCCCTTTTTGTCACCTTTTGCAGCGGCAATGCGAGGTCGCCAGGACGCTTAGGAGAGGGAATCAAGTTCCTCTGGCGAGATGTAGAGGATATGCGAGACGCGCTCGGCAATAAGTGCGCGCAACGCCGGATAGAGGTCTGTCGCAGGAATGCGCATGGTGATGGGGAGCCGGT
>CALHID010000008.1 GCA_938030835.1 uncultured Actinomyces sp.
CTCCGCCTGCGCTCGGTGGCGGGCTGCTACTCGACCATGATCTGACCACGAGTAGCAGCCACCCTCCGGAATACCCCTCCAATCACAGAAGAGCACAGCGACATCCGCCTCGGCCAAACGATGCAGAACAGCGGCGCTCAAAGTGACCTTCATGCCGACGAGGATGACTGCAACCTCGGCAACGGGAATGATCGTCGGCGCACCCTCACCAGGACACACCTCGACCCCACCACGTGTTGATCGAAACTCACCCTCGAATCCACACAGGTCGATCACACGCCACTGCTCTGCCATGACAACCTATTCCAAAACCGTTGTAACCGGCATCGAATTTTCTGAAGACAAACGTTCTTCTCCTAAACAATTTCGCCGAATAACTGTTACTCGGCACGAACTCAACAGCTTTTGAATACCGATCTGCCAGCCTTTCGTATCAAGAACTTTGCGCAAAGCACCCTTCTCATCGTCCTCGAGCCCCTCCTTCGCGAGAAGATACGGTCGCAACTTCATCCGTTGAGCCTCTGGAAAACCTGCTACTTTCCAGGCAGACAGCTCCGGATATGCACCTGTTACCTCGCCGATGATCCCTTCATCAAAAGCGCTACTGTCAACACGCAATTCATCACCTCGAACAAGCCAACCAATCTGTCTTGCCGTTTCGCTAACCAAGGCCTTCCTAATCTTTGGGTCAGCAGCACGCATCGAGATCGTTGAGGGCTTAAGCGGCGCGGTGAACACATCCCTGTCTTTCATACGCATCAGGTCGACCTGGAAGACTCGGACCATCGCGTAAACAGGTTTTTTCCCCTCGATGCGGTAGATCCTGGCGTGATGAATCGCTCCACTAAGATCAACGTACCCTCCTCGCACCTTCAAACATGCTTTAATTCCTTCCTTCGAATATTCGAAGAAGTTGAGCAGCTCCGTCGGGCCGACGCGCGTGCCGTTCACGGAGATCGTCCGATTCAGGTTTTCAGGAAGCCCCTTCTTCGGGTCAAAGTCCGGGCAGCGCGTGAGCGCTGTCCATAGCGCGGGCGTCTCAGCGCGGTCGATCAGCTCAACGGGGAGCGCGTCCCCAAGCCTGTGCTGCTCGCCGCACCCCTTCGTGATGATCTGCTCGCCATCCGGTGTCTTCGGAGGACAGAAGGAGTGGACGGTCGCATCGTGAATGACGCTCGATCCAACGCGCAGACGAATGTTCTCGACGAAAGGAATCGCGTTATCACTCAACGCAATGTTGAAGAGCTCGACGCCGCG
>CALHID010000009.1 GCA_938030835.1 uncultured Actinomyces sp.
CGAAGGTTCCCGTGCGCCGCATGGTCTTCCACGAAATCACGAAGGAAGCGATCCAACGCGCTCTGGACAATACTCGCGAGCTCGACACCGACCTTGTCGATGCCCAAGAAACTCGCCGAATTCTTGACCGTCTTTACGGCTACGAAGTTTCACCGCTGCTCTGGCGCAAGATTCGCCCCTCCCTGTCCGCGGGTCGCGTGCAGTCGGTCGCAACGCGCTTGGTTGTTGATCGCGAGCGCGACCGCATGTCGCATGTGAGTGCGGAGTACTGGTCGATCGATACCCAGTTTGCCGCTTCGGGTCAGTCTTTTGGTGCAAAGGTTTCGCACATCGATGATCGTCCCGTCGCAACCGGTTCCGATTTCGATGAAAACGGTCGACTTTCCACGAAGGCTGTGAAGAATGAGGCCTTCCATTTGGACTCCCATTCCGCGCCGCTCTTCGCTGCAGCGCTCGAGGCCGCGCGCGATTCCGCAATCGATTCTGTCCAACAGAAGCCCTACCGCCGTCGCCCGGCAGCTCCCTTCACGACTTCGACGCTGCAGCAGGAGGCCTCACGCAAGCTCCACTGGAACGCTTCCTCGACGATGCGTACCGCTCAGTCCCTGTATGAGTCGGGCTTCATCACCTACATGCGTACCGACTCTACGGCCCTGTCCTCGCAGGCCATTAAGGCTGCCCGCCAGCAGGCTAAAGAACTTTATGGGGCCGAGGCCGTGGCTGAGAAGCCGCGCATCTACGGCACCACCTCCAAGGGTGCGCAAGAAGCTCACGAGGCCATTCGCCCCGCCGGGGATCACTTCCGCACCCCCGCGCAAGTTGCCTCGGTTTTGAATCGTCAGCAGCTCGCCCTTTATGACTTGATTTGGAAGCGAACCGTCGCTTCACAGATGGCCGATGCCCTTGGCTTTACCGCAACCATCCGCGTGCGGACCGATGTTGAGGTCGAAGGTCAGCCTCACGCAGTGCTCTCCAGCGCCTCGGGAACTGTTATTACTTCCCCCGGCTTCAGGTTGGCCTACCAGGAAGGCCAGGACAAGGGACGCTACGACGCGGAAACAACCGATGCTGAGAAGACCCTTCCTCAGGTGAGCGAAGGGGAACTTGCGCTGCTTGAAGAAGCGCAGGCGCAGGGACACCAGACTCAGCCTCCGGGACGCTACACCGAAGCAACCCTAGTGAAGACCATGGAAGAGCTCGGAATTGGTCGCCCCTCGACCTATGCGGCAACGATTCAAACCATTGGTGATCGCGGCTACGTCACCCACCGAGGCCAGTACTTGGTTCCGACTTGGCTGGCCTTCTCGGTCACGCGACTGATGGAAGAGAATCTGTCGAACCTGGTCGACTACGACTTCACGGCATCGATGGAAAACGATCTGGACCAGATCGCTGCGGGAAGCGAGGATCGCCACGAGTTCTTGAGCACCTTCTACTTCGGTGCAGATGGAAAGGGCGACGCTGACGGCCTGAAGTTCCAGGTTGAATCCCTGGGAGACGATATTGATGCCCGTGCGGTGAACTCCATTGACATGGGAAATGGCGTCACCTTGCGAGTGGGTCGGTACGGACCCTATATGGAGAAGGCCGATGGGACGCGCGCAAATGTGCCGCCCGAGGTCGCACCCGATGAGTTGACCGAAGAGAAGATCGCGGAACTCTTCGCGCTTGCTGCAGATGATGGACGCGAGCTGGGAATCGATCCCGTAAGCGGGCACATGCTGGTTGCAAAGAACGGCCGCTACGGTCCCTACGTGACGGAAATTCTGCCCGGAGAAACCGAGGAAGCGGAAGCTTCTGAAGACGGGAAGCCCGCGAAGAAGACACGAAAGAAGGCTGCGGCAAAACCGCGCACGGCCTCGTTGTTCAAGTCGATGGATCTGGCGACCATCACACTGGAGGATGCACTTGCGCTGCTTTCGCTTCCGCGTGAGGTCGGTGTTGATCCCTCTGACGGTGAAGTCATCACTGCGCAAAACGGTCGTTACGGCCCGTACCTAAAGAAGGGCAGTGATTCGCGCACTCTTCCCAATGAAGATCAGCTTCTGACGATCACCTTGGACGAGGCGCTGGGGATCTACTCTCAGCCCAAGCAACGAGGCCGCGGGGCAGCAAAGCCCCCGCTGCGTGAGTTTGGTGAAGATCCGGTGTCGGGTAAGAAGGTCACCGTCAAGGACGGCCGTTTCGGCCCCTACATCACCGATGGTGAAACCAATGTGACGGTTCCGCGCGCCGAAACCGTCGAGGACCTGACCGCTGAACGCGCGTACGAACTTCTGGCCGATAAGCGCGCGAAGGGCCCGGCTCCCAAGCGCACCCGTAAGACGACTGCGAAGAAGACAACAACTCGACGCGCGACGAAGAAGGCTTCGACAAAGAAGTAACGAGAAGGAATTTTCTTTCGCCCACCCGCTGCCAAAATGGACGCAAATGCGGGTGGGCACTGTCAAGATAGAGACATGAGATCAATGGGTAGTGGTGCACAGGCGGGGCGCGGACTCTTCATCACCTTTGAAGGTGGTGATGGGACCGGTAAAAGTACCCAAATTCAGCGGGTACGACGCTGGTTTGAAGAACGTGGTCAGCACGTCGTTGTGACGCGGGAACCCGGTGGAACAGAGTTGGGCACCACCTTGCGTCAATTGGTTCAAAACGGGCCGGAAGATGTTGATCCTCGCACCGAAGCACTGCTGTATGCCGCTGATCGCGCCTACCATGTCGCAACCCTGATCAGGCCAGCCCTTGAACGCGGGGAAATTGTTCTGGTCGATCGCTACATTGACTCGTCTTTGGCCTATCAGGGAGCTGCGCGCAGCTTGGGTGTGGATGAAATCCGCAGCCTGTCCATGTGGGCAACGGAAAGTTTGCTCCCCGATCTCACTCTGCTGATTGACGTTCCACCAGAAGTTGCCGCCAGGCGTCGCGGTGGCGAACCGGACCGCATGGAACGTGAATCTATGGAATTCCATGAGCGCGTTCGCCACCAGTATTTAGCACTTGCGGATTCTGAAGCAGATCGCATTGTCGTCATTGATGGTGTGGGTACCGAAGATCAGGTCTTCAGTGAAATTCGCGGAGTTCTGGAAGAACGCGTTGATGCAGCCTTCCAGGGATTGCCCGAAGAAGCTGCAGAAAATGTCAAGCCCGTTGAATCTCAGGCAACGCTCTGGGCTCTTCTGGAAGAGGATGGCATTCTTCTGTGAGCGTTTGGGATGAATTGGTCGGCCAGGAACATGCCCTGGCGGTATTGCAACAGGCGGCTCAAGGCGCCCGAGCAATCGTTGACCATGCCCAAGAGGCACATCCAGCTGCGGACACTTCCGGCTCCGTGCGCGCAGATGCCTCGTCCGTGACTGTGCCAACTGATGACCTATCCCGCTCAATGACCCATGCATGGCTCATCACCGGGCCTCCCGGTTCGGGGCGCTCGGTTGCGGCAATCGCTTTTGCAGCGGCCCTTGAGTGCACCGGAGAGTTCCCAGGATGCGGACAATGTCCAGGATGCCGCACCACAATAGCTCGGACGAATGGCGATGTCTCGATCCTCACCACGGAATCCACGCAAATTCGTATCGATGAGGTTCGCCAGATCGTCTTGCGTGCCCAGACCGCACCTTCGCAGGGACGTTGGCGGGTCATCGTCATTGAAGATGCTGACCGGATGATGGAACGCACGGCGAATGTTCTTCTTAAGGCAATTGAAGAACCACCAGAGCGTACCGTTTGGCTGCTCTGTGCGCCCAGTGCAGAAGACATGATCACCACCATCCGTTCGCGATGCCGGCATCTGGGACTGCGAATTCCAGATCCGCACGCTGTCGCAGACCTTCTTGTTCGTCGTGACGGTGTTGAGCCTGCGGATGCGCTATCCGCAGCCCGTGCGGCGCAATCGCATATCGGCTTGGCTCGCGCGCTGGCCAAAGACCCACAGATGCGCCAACGTCGTCGGGCAATTATCACTGCCCCGGCACAGGTGCGTTCTGTTGGTGAAGCGGTCTTTGCCGCAGAGGACCTTCTCGCCATCGCGAAAACTCAAGCAGAATCCCAATCTGAAGAACGCAATGCCCGCGAAAAGGCTGAACTTATGCGCCAGTTGGGAATGGAAGAAGGTCAGAGCCCTGCCTCGCATCAGCGTGCACGTATCCGTGAACTTGAAGAAGACCAGAAGCGGCGCTCAAAGCGAGCCATTCAAGATTCCCTTGATCGAGCCCTCGTCGACCTCTTGGGAATCTATAGGGACGTTCTCATGCGTCAATTGGGAACGGATCAAGAGCCAATCAATGATGACTGCTTAGATCTCATCGACCAGCTCTGCGCTCAATCCACCCCTCAGCAGACCATGAAGCGAGTCCAAGCGATTGAGGAAGCTCGAAAGCGGCTGACAACAAACATGTCAGTCCCTCTGATTTTGGAATCGATGGCACTCTCACTTCGACCGCAGGTCTAGACATCGAATAGGGTAGAGGCATGAATTCACGCTCCCGCCTGATCGTCTCCGTGTTGATCGTCCTTGCGCTTGCCACAAACTTTGGCATCGCATACTACGCGAAGAATGCCATCGATCAGGCTGCCACCAGCGCCGCCGCAGGTACCTCGAACAGCCAAAACAAGGTGACGGTCGCGCATGCAGCAGACCCGCTTCCCGGCAAGCCCACGAAAGAGCAGTTCTACTCTCAGCCGCTCAATTGGCGACAGTGCGAGGCCTCGGAAATCACAAGCACCGGGGTGTCTGCACCGCGCGATATCGACAAGTACCAGTGTGCGTCGCTGACCGCGCCGCTGGACTGGGAGAACCTCGACGGGAATCAAATCACCCTTGCCTTGGCGGTCCACCGCGGAGATCAGAGTGAAGGCAAGGCGCTTTTCTACAACCTCGGTGGTCCCGGCGGAGCGTCGGTCTCCTCGATTACCTCACAGGTCACCAGCTCCTTGGGAACTGGGCTTGTCTCGGCTTTCGACATCGTTGCTCTGGATCCGCGAGGCGTCGGAGCATCAACCCCTGTCCGTTGCCGAACTGATGAAGAGCGTGACGGCGACGCAGCGTGCGTTCTTCGTCTTGACGCTGGCGGGTCAGGAAGGTCTCGATGTCCTGGTCGCCGTGCTTGTCCTGCTTCTCAAAGAGGGAACGGACGTCTTCGGGCTTCGAATCGGGGTGAGCCTTCGCGAATTCGTCGATGCGCGTGTTCTGTGTCTTCTGCTGTTCGTCAACGAAGGCGCGGAAGCTGGTCTGCTGTTCGTTGCGCTGCTTGGACATGAAGGTGTCGAACTGCTGGGCGGTCGCCTGCGGGTTGTCCTTCACGAATTCGCGGATCTGGGTTTCTTCCTCGGTGCGCTGCTTGGCGAGGAAGTCCGTCATCGCGTCCTGCTGGCGCTTCTGGTTGTCCTCGATGAGCGACTTAATCTCGGTGATGTCCTCGCCGGGGTGCTCTTCCGCATAGCGTTCGAGGGCCTTCGCCTGGTCTTCCTTCTGGCGTTCGTAGAAGGTCTTCAGGTCGGCGTTTTCCTCGTCGCGCTGCTTTTCGAGGAAGGCGCGCAGTTCGTCTTCACCCACTGCGCACTTGTCGAGGCCGGCGAGCATGCTCGCGAGGGAGTCGTCGCCGTCCTTCTTGTCCTTGTTGAGGCCCTTGATGACGTCTTCGGCGTTGTTCGGTTTCGGCATGGCGGTGGTACCGCTGACGCCGCCGTTCGAGACGCCCCCGCTGGAGCCGAGGGAGGGCGCCGCACCGCTGCCGCCGGGAGGCATGCTGGTCCCGCCGCCGGGAGGCACGCTGCCGCTGGGAGGGGTACCTCCGCTCGGCGGGGTGCTGGGGTTGTCGGGGGTCTCTCCGCTGGGAGGCGCCGGGTCGAGGTCTTCCCCGGGCCCCTTCACGATTTTCTCGTTATCCTTCTCGGCGTCGCGCATCCTCTGCTCGAGGTCGAGGAGGCAGTTGCTCAGGCGGTGTTCGGCACCGGCGGCATCGTTGATCATCGCCGCGAGATTCGAGAACTGGTAGGTACACACGGCGGTGTACTGCATGAACATCAGCCCGAAGGCGTTCGTGATGACCTGCCCGAGGGTCTGGGTGGCGGTGTCGTAGCAGGAGTCGAGGGTATTGGCGCACTCGTCCACTTCACTGGCGTGGCTCTTGAGCCGCTCCAGGTCGATTGCGAGATCGTAGTCTGCCATGGGTATCAGCGCCCGAGTGAGTTCAGGACGGGCTCAACGGTGGCGGCGTATGCCTCGATCGCACCACCGTCGTCCTGGAAGTCCTGCACGTGGTCGCGCACGAAGGACGCCATGTTACGTCCGGCCTGCGCGTAGGCTTCCATGATCGAGCGCTCGAGTTCCTCGGCGCTGCCTTCCATCGCGTTGTCGTCGATGGAGATCTTGGTGAGACGACCGTCTGAGTTCACCTCGACCTCGACGTCACGGTTGGTGTCCGTGCCGGTGATTCGAGCGCTGGTCAGGCGATCGACGAGTTGCTTGATTGCGTTGGCCTTCTTCTCGGCCGCAGCAATCTGATCTTTCAGCATCTGTTCAAATTCTTCGGGCGTCTGCCCCATCACATCTACCATACGGTTATCCTAACCGACGAGATGGAAATATGGGAGCCGCTTCAACCTGCGAGACACCCACCAATTCTCAGTAAATCCACCGACTGGATGATTGTTCAGAATTGACACATCACTCCGCGACAGCGGATGCACCAGTCACTGCCGGTGATAGCGCGGGCTCGTCCCCAGGTTCATGGGGTAGTCGTTGTCCGCACTAAACGCCGCATCCTCGTTCACGCCGCGGTAGACGTAGTCATCGTCGTTCCTCATCAGCAGCGGATTGACAGTGCCGTCGATATAGTCCTCAACGTCCTGCCAACTCGGGTTCGACGAATAGACCTTCGATTCGCATGGATTCGTGTCGGGCAGCGTCGAGGCCTTCGCGTTGAGCAGCCCCCACGGGTCGGCGGGCCCAAAACCCGTGTAATAGTTCCAGTCGCCGTTGCTTCCCGTGCCCGTCGTGGTCATCGCCTGCAGGAGCTGGTTCGAGGTGACGCTCTCGTCGAAGCGCTGCCAGGCGATCGCGAGGAATCCGGCGACGATAGGGGTCGCGAAGGACGTTCCCTGCGCCGTGAAAACATCTCCCCGAGTACCGCTGCGAACGGTCGCGGTACCCAGCGCAACGGTTTCGACGCCGTTGCCCCAGTTGCTGTAGTCGGTCAGCGAGCCGTTCGACTCGATGGCGCCCACACCGCAGATCCCGGACCACATGGGCAGCGTGTCGTCGGGATCTTCGGTGGATTCGTTACCCATCGCGGCGACGACAATGACGCCCTCCGAAATGGCGCGCGCCATCGCCCACCGAAGGTCCTCGGAATAGTGCGGATAGTTGCTCGAGATCGAAATAATGTGAGCACCATCGTTGATTGCCTGCTCAATGAGCAGCGACGTGTCAGCCTCACCCTGCGCGTACACACCGGCGGTCGCGCAGTCCGAACCCACTTCCTCCTGGCTGTACCCCAGGTCGTAGGTGTACAGGGTCGCGCCGGGGGCGACACCGAACTTGGGCGCCACGAGGATCTGGGCGACGGCCGTGCCGTGGTCCGCGTTATCGGGCAGGGAATTGACCGTGCACGGGCTCTTGTTTTCGATCGTGGCACCGGCCAGCTCGGGAATGTTCGGGTTGACGTGCCCGTCGATCATGGCGATGATCGCGCCTTCGCCGGTGTAGCCCTGGCTATGCAGGGAGGCCAGCTTGTAGTAGGAGTAATACTCCTCGTCGGCGCCCGTCACCTCGCGGTCGGCAGCGCTCGCCGGAGCGGCTGGCACGACGGCGGCACCGACGGTGAGGGCGAGGATGCCCGCACCCAGCGCACTCGCGCGCCGCCAGCGGCGCACAACCCGAGTCATCATGGCGTGTCCTCGTCGTCATCTCGTTCGATGGCAACCGGCCGACCACGCAAGTGCGACAGGATGACGAGGCCGCCGAGGGCCGCAGCCCCCAGGACGACGATCCCAATGACGATGTATGTGCGCATCGTCATGATGTTGTCGCGGCTCGTCAGATGCGGGGACACTTGTGCGGGGCGGCTCGGAACGGGGTGGCCAGCCTGATCCGGGTGAGGCGGCCCGTACCTCGTGCCAATGTCGTCGAAGGTGAGCGCCTCGTAGGGCGCAACAATGCCCCACCCGAGCTCATTCGTGCGCTGATCGGAGGCGCCGCGCAGCGCAGTCACCTCGAGGCGGTACTTCCACATGTCCGGGGACTCGTTGGGGAACTGCGAGGCCACGAGGGCCGCGAAACCGCCGGCGTAGGCCGTCGCGTACGACGAGGAGGGCAGCGGCGTATCGCCCGAGTACCCGCCGACCAGGCAATCGGCCTGGTCGAACCAGGTCGTGTGAATGACTGCAGCGGGCACCGCCAGATCCACGTGCGCACCGTGCACCTGCTGATCCGAGGCAAAACCGTTGGCATCTGAGGCGGTGACCGCCAGGACGCCCTCGTAGGCCGCCGGGTAGACGACCTCGTTGTCCTTCTGGTCCTGGTAGGTGTTGCCGGTGGACGCGACGACGAGCGCGCGCCCTCGCACGGCCGCAACCGCGGCCTCCAGGTCCGAGTTCGGGTCCTTAGAGGACTGGGCGACGACGATGATCTGCGCGCCGTTGTCGGCGGCCCAGCGGATCGCGCGGGCAACGCGCGACATGAAGGGTTCCTGCCCCGGCTTGTCGGTATTGCCCTGCTCGAGGCCGGTCTCGATGCGCACCGGCAGGATCTTCGCCTCGGGGGCGACACCGATGAGGCCCGAGCCCTTCGCCGCAGGAAGCTGCCGAGCAGCGATCGCACCGGCGATTGCCGTGCCGTGCTCGCCCACGTCGACGCGCCCATCCGTGCCTTCACCGCTCAGATCGATACCGGGCAGGACCACGGAGGGATCGCCCGAGTTGAAGTGCTCGTTACCGGCTGCCACGCCAGAGTCGACGACTGCGACCGTGACGCCCGCACCGCGCGAAATATCCCAGGCACGACGAACGCCCACCTGATCGAGGATGATGGGCTCCTGCTTGATATACCGCGGGGAATCCTGCGGGCAGGTCTCCTCTTTGCGTTCCTCCGGTGCCTCCGTCGGAGCGTCCGAAGGCGGCGCCGTGGGCGTGGGACGCACGCTCGGCGTCGGGGCGGGGTCAGCATGCGCGATCGCCGGGCCGAACGCGGAGGATGCCCC
>CALHID010000010.1 GCA_938030835.1 uncultured Actinomyces sp.
GCGTGGATGAGCGCGCGAAAGCTGGCCTTTTCTTGGCAATGCAGTACCCGGTTGAAGTTGCTGGTGTTTCGGTCTCGAACTTCCTGCGTACAGCAAAGACTGCGGTTGACGGTCATGCACCCCAGATTCGTCAGTGGGTGAAGGACGTGAACCAGGCAATGGAGAATCTGCGGATGGATCCTTCCTTCGCAGAACGCGACGTTAATGTTGGTTTCTCCGGAGGTGAGAAGAAGCGCCTTGAGATTCTCCAGATGGAGCTGCTCAAGCCTTCCTTCGCGATCCTTGATGAGACCGACTCGGGCCTGGATGTCGATGCGCTCCGCATCGTTTCTGAGGGCGTCAATCGTGTCCATGGCAATACCGGCTGCGGAGTTATGCTCATTACGCACTACACCCGTATTCTGCGCTACATCAAGCCCAGCCACGTTCACGTTTTTGTTAACGGCCAGGTTGCAGCTCAGGGCGGTCCTGAACTTGCTGATGAGCTGGAAGAGAACGGCTACGATTCCTACCTGGAGAAGTGAGCTTTCTCGGTGACTGAAGACTTTTCGCTTCAAGAGCTCTCGCGACTGCGTGCCGACTTTCCCATCCTTGGGAGGGTCGGCCGCGGTGGCAAGCCCATTGCCTATCTCGATTTCAGCGCGACTTCGCAAAAGCCTGTGCATGTCATCGATGCGATCAGTAATTTCTACCGCACCAGTAATGGCGCAGTACATCGTGGGACGCATCTGTTGGGTGATGAGTCGACTGCTGCCTTCGAAGAAGGACGCTCGATTTTGGCCAATTTTATTGGCGGCCGCGCCAATGAGATCGTTTGGACAAAGAACGCGACAGAAGCCATTAATTTAGTTGCACTGGCAATGCGAAACGCATCGCAAGACAGTGCTGCAAAACCGTCTCCTGTCAAGCTTTCGGCGGGAGATAACATTGTTATTACCCGCGCAGAGCATCATGCAAACTTAGTTCCATGGCAGCAACTCTGTGCTGCAACCGGGACGGAGCTTCGCTGGCTCGACCTTCATGAAGATGGCCGGATTGATTGTGAGACTCTTGGGGTAATCGATGAACACACGCGTCTGGTTGCCTTCACACATGTGTCGAATGTGACCGGTGCGGTTTCACCCGTTGAGCCGATCGTTTCGCGCGCACGTCGATGCGGCTCTCTTGTACTTCTTGATACCTGTCAGTCCAGCGCACATATGCCGGTCAATGTCAGGGAACTTGGAGTAGACTTTGCGGTCTTCTCATCGCATAAGATGCTGGGGCCAACCGGTATTGGAGCGCTGTGGGGGAGAAGCGAACTTCTTTCACAGATGCCGCCAGTTCTGACCGGTGGTTCGATGATCGAGGATGTCACCATGGAGTCCTCGACTTTCATGCCTGCCCCCGAGCGTTTTGAAGCTGGAAGCCAGCCGATCGCTCAGATCGTTGGCTGGAGTGCAGCTCTTCAATACCTCAGCGGTATCGGCATGGCACGCATTGCTGAGCACGAACGCATTCTTACTTCCTACATGTTGGAAGGCATTTCCGGAATTGACGGTGTTCGCGTCTTGGGACCGGGAGCAGATAAAGAACGAATCGGCGTCGTCGCATTTGCCGTGGAGGGCGTGCATCCTCATGATGTTGGGCAAGTCTTGGATTCGCAGGACATAGCCGTGCGAGTTGGTCATCATTGTGCGATCCCGTTGCACCACTTCTTCGGAGTTCGTTCTTCGACGCGAGCATCCGTCGGACCGACAACAACTCGTGAAGAGATTGATCGTTTCATTGAGGCCTTGGGACAGGTTCGTTCCTACTTCGGAGGCAAATGATGTCAAGCCTTGAACAGATGTACCAGCAGGTCATTCTTGATCATGCGCGTGAGCGCCACGGGACTGGTGATCCCTCAAGTCTTGCGGTTTCTT
>CALHID010000011.1 GCA_938030835.1 uncultured Actinomyces sp.
GCTGGGGGACAGGTGCCTCCTTCCCTGTGGGTCAGGCGTATCGTCACCGGACTCGGATTACTTGTGATCATCGCGCTTATTGTGTGGGGGATTGCAAAAGCCGTTTCAGCGGTCACGAAGTCTTCCGCTCCCGAGGCCACTCCAAGCGCCTCTGCAACTCCTTCGCTGACGCCCACCGCGACAGTGACGCGCTCTGGAACTGTCGCGCTTCAAGATGGTGAGCAGGCTACAGCCGACGGAATCGTCGATGCGGAAGGGCGAGTTCGTATTCCCGCCTGTGCTTCAGCGGATCTGACGGTTCGACCGACCATTTCTGGTGGCGAGGTTGGCCAAGCCCAGAACATTTCGGTCGCCATTGAAAACCGTGCGGGAGTCGCCTGTTCTTTTGAGTTTGGGCACATCGATTTCAAGATTTTGACCGGCGATGAAACTGTATATGACGGCTCGAAGTGCCAGCGTGATCGTGAGAGTGCGACGCTGCTTTTGATTCCCGGGGATACCTGGAATGGTGGCCTGACGTGGGATGGCGGGCTCTACTCTGGGTGCGATGCGAAGGATCGGAATTCCGATGGTGCGACCGATCCTGCCCCAGCTGGAACCTATCGTTTACAGCTGCTGTTGAATGGCCAGACGCTTGGAGATGAAAGAGTATTTACCCTGACCCAGCCGGTTCAGCCAACAACTCAAGCAACGCCGGAGCCTTCGCAATCCAGCACTTCTGAAGCGACTAACGCTCCGCAGGGTGAAGAAGGCCATTAGAATTCTTGGCCACTGAGGTTTGGGAGCACAACTGTGCCCGAGCGCGGGACTATGAGATGTAGCTCTAGTCTTCCCGCTGATTACCAGCCGACAATTCCCGTGGCAGCCATTGAGAATTGGTTCTCAAGTGTTTCACGGATGAGCTTTGCGCGGTAGGGGCCAATACCTTCGATTTGCTGCAGATCCGCGACTGTGGCTTCACGTAGGTCAGCAAGGTTCTCCCAATGGCTGGTGATGTCTTTGATGACATTCCACGGGAGACGAGGAACCAAGGAGAGGGCTCGGACACCACGCGGTTGGATGGTGCGATCCAGATCGGTGGGATCATAAACGCCCAGACCCAAAACGTTAGCGATAGCCGCGAGATCGACCAGACGATCGCTGGCAAGCTCCGAGAGGGCAGCTTCTGCAGTTGAGACCGCGGAGGAATCTCGGGTGTAGTCGCGAAGAACCAGTGCGCGTTCGGAGCCTGAACCACGGACCAGATCATCGACCTGGAGGGCCAAAAGGCGTCCTTCCGAACCGAGTTCTTCAAGGTATTCGTTGATCTCAGAGGTGATGCGTCGGATCATCTCCATGCGCTGCATGACGGTTGCGACATCACGGACCGTTGCAGAATCGCGCATTTCCAGGATCGTAAGGGTCTGAAGGACCTCGTCCAGACGCTGGCTGTATCGGTCCAGGGTGTCGACGGCGAGATTAGCGCGAGACAGCAGTGCTTCGGGTTCTTCAACGATGTGATGGTACTTGCCGACGTAGATGGAAATTAGACGCATTGAGGCCGAAACTGAGAGCACCGGAAGGTGGGTTTGGTAGGCAGTGCGTTGTGCAGTGCGGTGACGCATACCCGATTCATCGGTAGGGATGCTCTGATCGGGGAAAAGCTGGACATTTGCCTTGCGGATTCGCCAATCGGTGGGGTCGATGATGACCGCACCGTCCATTTTGCATAATTCGCGCAGGCGCGAAGCCGTAAATTCGATATCGAGATCGAAACCACCGGAGCACATTTCTTCGAGCTCAGGAGAGACGCCCAGAACAATCAAGCCGCCGGTATGGGAGCGCTGGATGCGTTCCAATCCTTCGCGAAGGGGCGTGCCCGGTGCGATATCTTGAAGTGCGCTGCGCAGAAGAGCGGCATCTGACGTCATGAATCCTGCCTTTCGATGCGTGATTCCTGCTCTAAGTGTATTCGAGTATCCGCACAATGAAGGAAGAGACTCAGTGAATAGCGGCACGTAGCGCGCCGGCAAGGTCTGAGATTGGCAGAACCGTAATTCCTTCGATCCCCATGGCCTCTTCACTTCCCTGTGCAGGAATGATGGCAACCTTGAATCCAAGGCGTGCAGCTTCTTGAATTCTGCGACGCACGCCAGTACATGCCCGGACTTCCCCTGTGAGTCCCACTTCGCCGAAAGCAATCAGAGCGCTGCGTGTTGGGGTTCCCCGAATGGCCGAGACAATTCCGATTGCCGTTGCCAAGTCGGCGGCCGGCTCGCTGATTCGAGCACCTCCGACAGTTGAGGCATAGACGTCGCAATCCGAGGTATCGATGCCGAGGCGCGCCTGAAGGACTGCCAAAATCATCGCTACGCGTGAGTGGTCAACGCCGACGGTGGTTCGACGTGGGGAACCAGCAGAAGTGTGCGCAACAAGAGCTTGGATTTCAGTGGGGAGGGGGCGGCGTCCTTCAAGAGTGACGGTGACGCACGAGCCTGGAACCGCAGACTGGGACTGGGAAAGGAACAAACCCGAAGGATCTGTCAAACCAACAATTCCTGTGTCGCTCAGTTCAAAGCAGCCGACTTCATCCGTGGGTCCATAACGATTTTTGACAGCTCTGAGCAGGCGAAGTCGCGTGTGTCGGTCGCCTTCAAATTGGCAGACGACATCCACCAAGTGTTCGAGAAGGCGAGGTCCAGCAATCCCGCCATCTTTAGTCACATGGCCTACAAGGAGAATTGGGATTGACCGTTCCTTTGCAACGCGGATCAGCGCTGTTGCAACGGCACGAACCTGTGCAACGCTACCGGCACTGCCATCGAGCTGGTCGGATTGAAGAGTTTGAACCGAGTCGATGATGACCAAAGAAGGGTTGGTCGCATCAATTTGGCCAAGAGCCGTGGAAAGCGATGTTTCATCCGCAAGGAAAAGCTGAGGGTGCAGGGCACCAATACGTTCTGCACGGCCCCGAACCTGCGAGGCAGACTCTTCGCCGGTGATGTACAAAACCGGTGCCTCCGCGGCGCAGGTCGAGGCGACATCCAGAAGAAGAGTGGACTTTCCAACCCCGGGTTCGCCGGCAAGAAGGATCACAGCCCCGGGAACAATGCCCCCACCGAGAACGCGGTCGAACTCGCCGATTCC
>CALHID010000012.1 GCA_938030835.1 uncultured Actinomyces sp.
CTCCACGAGCTCGGCAACTGCTGCCACCTTGTCGGACTTCGCCATGGTCCTCCTTTCAAAAATTCACCGCCGGACGCACGAAAAAGCCCGGCACGCAGGAAAGCGGCCGGGCTCAAATGAAACCCACTTCAAAAGAAGTCACTCACCTGCGTCGGAAGCTTTCGCACTTGGAATCCACCGAGGTGGATGACCGACGGTCTTCGGCAACGAGTAGCTTAACACGCATCGCAGTAGAGGTTCCAGCTTTGGAAGTGTGTATCAGCACACCTCATACTTCCCATTGGGCATTCCGATAGGGCACGGAGGCCAAGCGCCACCGATCGGCTTCACACGAGACTCCATCCCGCGGCCCGCGAGCGCGCCTCCCAGAAGCCTCGGTATTGCCCTTCGGTTTCCGCGAATAGCTGCGAATGGGTACCAATTTGTACAACACGCCCATTTTCGTCGAGGACGACGATCTGGTCAGCGGCCGTGATCGTATCAAGCTTGTGGGCAATGACCAGAAGCGTTGCATTCCGCCGCAATGTATCCATAGCTGCGGTAACACGGTGTTCATTCTCGGGATCAAGAGCGCTTGTCGCCTCATCAAAAAGAACTATGGGCGAAGCTTTCAAGAGCGCTCGGGCAATGGACACGCGTTGGCGTTCACCACCGGAGAGGGCACGGCCTCCTTCACCGACTTGAGTACCCCACCCCATAGGTAGGCGCGCAACGATCTCATCGACGCCGCTCAGGCGCGCAGCTTCCTCCACCTCGGCGGCACTCGCATCGGGACGACCGACACGAACATTCGCCTCGAGAGTGTCGTCAAACAAGTAGACGTCTTGGAAAACCAAGGAAAGTTGCGCCATCAATTCCGCTGGATCCCACCTGCGAACATCGCGGCCTCCCACACTTACGACGCCGCTATCCACGTCATAGAAACGTGCAATCAGACGGGCAATCGTCGTCTTCCCACAGCCCGAAGGACCGACAATCGCAGTCATAGTGCCCGGCTCAACGCGGAAGGACACACCCCGTAAGACAGGTTGATCGGCCTCGTAGGAGAAAACAACGTCCTCGAGCGCCACGGATGTACTCAACGCGGTCGGGTCATCCTTCTGCTCGTCTTCCGAGGCGACGGGTAGTTCGGGCGCGGAGAGGATCTCATGACCGAGGTCAAGGACCGGCCTCCGAGTTTCAAAGGCGGAAGCAAGTGCACCAATATCAACAAGGATCTGGGTGAAGCGCAGGAGCAGACCTATCGCAACGACTGCCTCCACAGGGCTGACACTTCCTCCGACCGCAAGCAGTCCGATTGCGCAGATCAGTGAGACGACAACGAGTTGCGCAGCCATGCCATTGGTAATTTGCCCCAGTGTTTCCCGAATAAGCGAGCGTCGGGCAGCTGCCCCATACAGTTCTTCCGCCCGCTGGAGAGGCTCATAGGAGGCCGAGCGCCCACAGGCACGCAAAGCGCCTTGCTTGGTCGCATATTCGACAATGCGGTGTGACAGCTCTCGGGCAGGAGGTTCTTTTAACGCAGAGCCTGAAAGTAGGCACCGACGCGCAACCCACACTCCCCCGGCAACGATCGGGACTGCGGCAAGGCACACCACTCCTAGAACCGGTGAAAAAATGGTAATACCGATGAGCATCGTCAACGAGGTGACGATCGCGGCGATCAGAGGCGAATACATATGGGCAAAGATCTCACCGAGCATCATGAGCTCTCGAGAGACAAGACGTGAGGTCTTCCCAGCCGTGTCCGCACGGAACGCCCCAAGAGGCAGAGAGGCGATCTTATCTCCGATCGCGCGGTGCATATTCGTCAGGAAATCGAAAGCCACGACGTAGGAGCGCATTGCCAGCACATACTCGAGGATGAATGAGAGCAGCGCACACACCGCAAGCACGACAATCCACGCACGCAAACTCATCCCCCACGCTGCTTGTCCCGAAGTTAGTGCGATCGCAGCTGGAATGAATGAAATGAGAGAGAAGCCCCGAACAAGCCCGACGATACAGGACAGGTACATGACCTGAGAGAATCCGGCGCGCCCCTCAGCAGAGAGCGGCTCACGCAGCCTGGAGATCAGATCGAACATGTCAGTGTCCTTTCACGGGCGCAGTTAGGCCACTCATATACGGATGATCTGCGAGTTCAATGGGGGTGCCCAAGGCAATAAGGCGACCTGACTCGAGGATGGCGATTTGGTCGACGCCAATAATTGATGCGGCTCGGTGGGCAATCACCAAAACTGTCTTCCCCTGAACCAAGCGAGTGAGCGCCGCCTGGATCTCGGCCTCGGCTTCTGGGTCTGTGAATGCAGTGGCCTCGTCGAGCACAAGGATGGGAGCATCAACAAGAAGTGCGCGCGCAATGGCGATGCGCTGGGCTTGGCCACCCGATGGGTGTGCATCCTCCCCGATGACTGTATCGAGGCCTCGGGGAAGAGAACGCGCGTAGTCGTCAATTCGGGCAGCGCCAGCAGCTGCCCAGATCTCCTCATCGCTGGCTCCTGGCTTGCCCAGTGCGATGTTCTCGCGCAGGGATATATCAAGAAGCTGCGGATCTTGAAGGACAAAGGATACGTGCTTATAGAGGACGCTTGGAGCAATGGATCGCACATCAACGCCTCCGATACGCACGCTTCCTTCATCCGGGTCAGCGAAACGCGCGACCAATGTCGCCAGGGTGGATTTTCCCGAACCTGATGCCCCCACAAGAGCCGTTACTGTTCCCTGCGGGACTGTCAGGGTGACATCCTCAAGAGCGAGCGTCGAGCCATAAGAGAAAGAGACATTATCGATTTCAATATCAGCGCCCTGCGGCTCCTCGCTCCCAGCGCTCGGAAGCGGGGAGACAGAAAGTAGATCGACAATGCGCAGTGCGGCTGCACCGGCGATTTGATAGGACCACACCGTTGATCCAAGTACCTCGATTGCGGCGGGAATGACCAGGGCAATCAGCGCGCAGGTAATAACTTGCACAGGGCTCACGATTCCAGCAGCCGCCAGTGCGGATCCTCCCGCTGTCGAGATCAATAGAATCATCGAGGGCGAAACAGCAGCCTGCCCCAGCGCGGACCCTTTGAGCAATGGTCCACACCACGCAAGGTAGAAGCGCGCAAAATCTTCAGCCGCGTGAGTGAAGCGTTCATGTGAGCGCCCAACAGTCCCAAAAGCCTTGACGACGCTAATACCCGAAACAAACTCGACCATGGTCGCCGAGACACGCGTGAGGTAGCGGTCCATCTCGGCGGTTTT
>CALHID010000013.1 GCA_938030835.1 uncultured Actinomyces sp.
CACCACAATATTCTTGTGGTAGTTTTCGGGAATGAGCGAGAGTAATCGTTCCGAATAGACAGGTTCTGAATCTGGCTTGCGCACATGCAAAAGTTCCAGCCCTTCATCGAACAAAGCAGTGATGATCTGACTCTCTTCGACGAAGAAATCAGGACGAGTCATCAGGATGAGTTTCATTTCCGAACTTGGATTAGGATAAAGATAAAAGCAATATCACGAGGATCTTACGGAGAACTGAAAGCGAACTTCCGCGTATCCGCCTACAAAGTTAGTCAAAAAAGAGCGATCTGGCTTCATGGCCTCGCAAAAAAACAGATTCTGAAGAAAAAGCCCCCGTGTTTTGTCTTCCCGTTGTGGCTAATGGCCAAAATGAAACGCCCAATCGGGCCATAGCTCGATCGGACGCTTTAGTCAGTGGGAGATATCATGGACAGGTTGGTGAGGTTTTGGTTATCACGGCGGGTATTTAACGATAATCCCATGTTCCCACTGCGGTTTGTTCGTGTCGGCGGACGAGAAAGGGGGAGGGTGTGGACAAAATGGGGCTGTACGCGCTGCACCTCTCCGTTTGCCTTCAAGAGATGCGCAAAAACTGAGCTCTCAAAGGCTCATTTCCGTGACGTATTCCCGACTATTCGACAATAAGTGCAGAAATACGCGAGAAACTTTATGTTTAATCAATCCTCCTTCGGGACCACTTGAACATAACCGGCGAGTCGTTTTGCCTTGTCGCGGACTTGCTCGAGATCGCCCCCCAATTCTCCGCTCACCAACACAACTCCCATTCGACGCTTGGGGCGCATGCTGGGCTTTCCGAAGATGCGCAGATCAGCATCCTCCTCACAAGTTCTTTCTAATCCGAGGTAATCGGGCGTTCCTTCCGCATGATCGCCTGCTAAAATCACGGCGCTGGCTCCAATGCGGAGGTTTTTCACGCACGGGATGGGCAAAGACAATGCCGCACGGCAATGCAGTTCGAATTCATTGAAGTTTTGTGTTCCCGCCAGGGTCACCATACCGGTATCGTGCGGGCGCGGCGACAATTCGCTGAAGTAAACGCCGTTTTTCTCGCTGACGAAAAACTCAACTCCCCAAATTCCGGCTCCGGTCAGGGCTTCAGTCACAGCTTTCGCCATACTTTCAGCCTCTTGCAAGTGCGTTGCGCTCATC
>CALHID010000014.1 GCA_938030835.1 uncultured Actinomyces sp.
AACCGAGGCACCATCACTCATCAGAGTGATCGATGCAAGATCATCTACCCCGCGGCGATGAAGCTGTGTAACAGCTGTACGAACCTGTTGAAGAGACACTCCTGCGTCGAGTAGTTTCTTCACAATCTTCAAGACCAGGATGTCCTTGAAGGAATACAAACGCTGAGATCCTGAGCCTTTAGCCGCGCGGACTGAGGGCTGAAGCAACCCGGTGCGTGCCCAGTAATCGAGCTGACGGTAGGTAATTCCAACTGCCGCACAGGCAACAGGGCCTCGGTAACCAACATCGTCACCATCGCGCCCCTCCAAAGGGTCGCCAAAGAGCATAGGCTGACGCCCCTGCATGCTACCCAGCGGTTCTGCGCTCACGAATGCTCCTTGGTTTATGGAATGACCGAACTGGAATTAGATTACGAAGTTGAAGCGTGCCGGTCAATGAACGACACGGCGAGCCTTCAAGTTCAAGTTGAAGGTTACACCCCTCCGTCGGTCAATTGCGACAAAGCTACTCGCAACATCTCGTGATGAAGCTGTGCAAACCTCTCCCCCAGCTCGAGACGTCGGGTATTCTGCCGCTCTCGATCAATCGCACGATCGCGAGGAGTCTGGGATAAGACCGTCTGATCGATAAGATCAGCGCTTCGCTCAGCGCCGTGACGCACCGAGCGCAAGGTTCGAGCGTCAACACCAAGGCTCTCGAGCTCACGGATCTGCAAAATGACCTGAACACTACGCGAGGGAAAATAACCAGCAATATCTGGAGTGACCAGACCAAGAGACACATAGCGTTCAATCGCCGCAAGCTCACATCCCGTCAGATCCGCAAGGTCTGCAGCGGGAATCGAGCGACGATTCCCCAAAGACACAACTTTGCCTTCTGAAGCAACAACCTGGGCTGTACGTCGACGGGAGACTTCATGCCCGGCATCAAGCGCTCGAAGCTGATCACGAATTACATCAAGAGGCGAATAGGAATCACGCTGAGAAGCCAAGACGTAACGGAGACGTTCAAGGTCAGCTTGGGAATACTTACGATAACCAGCAGAAGTACGCGCAGGGACTACAAGCCCTTTGTCTTCAAGGAAACGTACTTTCGACTGCGTGATTGCAGGAAACTCAGCCTTAAGGCGTTCGACCAGCTGACCGATCGAAAGCTCTGGCTCACGACTAATTCCGCGCGGCCAGGGTTCAACAATTTCTTCCGAGGCCTTGCGCTGAGCGCGCGCACTCATTGTGCGTTAGGTGAGGGCTGGTAGGTCAGGCGGTACTTGCCAATCTGCACCTCATCTCCAGCGTGGAGCTCAACCTGCTCAACACGCTCACGATTGACGTAGGTGCCATTGAGCGAGCCTGAATCGCGGACGGTATGTCCACCATCGCGAGACAGGAACTGGCAGTGTTTGCGTGAGACAGTGACATCGTCCAAGAAGATATCTGCGCGAGGCGAACGACCTGCGTTTGTCACTTCCGCATCCAAGAGGAAACGCGCACCCGAATTAGGCCCGCGTTGAACAATGAGAAGCGCAGAGCCGGCAGGAAGAGCATTGACTGCGTCCTGATCGCGCGCAGACAAAGGCATTGGCGCGTCAGCGACTTCCTCAACAGTATTCAGGCTGAAGACCGAAGTTGCAGTCGGGTCAAACTCTTGGCTCTGGTTTTCCATTACTCGCTCCAGTTCTGAGGGACAATAGCAACAGTATAGTGTGACGGCCTAGTGTTCGCGAAGGCTTTTAACCGATTTGCTTTGCAAATTCCGGTGACTTCGGTGTCGAAGTCGAGGTGATCTTCAGGTCTTTCATCTGCGTGATTGTTACTGAAGCACCTTTTGCGCGCATCTGAGCCGCGCTACCTGCTTGAATCTCTAAAGCCGTAGAAATGGTCTGTGAATCACCAATAACTTTCCATACGTATGGGCTCGTAAGAGCCTGTCCGTCTACGCTGATCACTCCCCCGTCACTGGTGAAGCTTGACGATACAGTGACGCGATGGCCGTTAATTTCAGAGGCCTCGGAACCAGCATTTCGGAGCTCGCCCATCGCCATCACAAAATGAGTTGCACTCAAAGAATGCGAGGGATCGCTGATAACCATTTCGATCCCAGGACCATGGACAGCGACTTGGCCAGAGTTAATTTTTGCCTGTTCTTCAGCTTTCTTCGCGGCATTCGCTGCGGCCTCTTCTTTTTGAGACTCGTCCTCAAGCTGACTGACTTGGGATTCGAGCTTCCCGCGTTCAACACGAAGGTTTTGTTCCTGGACAGAAAGATTGTCGAGGAGTTCAACCAGTTCTTCCTGACTAAGCGAGGTGAGCGGGTCTGTTCGTTGTGCTCGAACCTGAGTGACCAAAGCAATTCCAAGAATTAAGCAGATGACAAATAACAAAAGGTGCGTTCCCCGAGGCACAGCCAAAATCGCTGCTTTGAGGCGCGTCCCCAGGGGTTTTGCCGAGGAATCATTGAGTGCCTTCTCCCCCGCTTCACCCGTCTCGGTCTGGGGAGTCGCTTGGCTCTTTTTCGCGTGCTGTCCCATTCTCAGGCCTTAAAAATCAATCGACGAATCGAGGCTGTGTTCGAGAAAATACGAATTCCAAGAACTACAACGACTGCAGTTGTCATAGCCGACCCAACGCCCAACTGCGTCCCCAAGAACACCAATAGGCAAGCGACCACCACGTTCCAGAAAAAGGACATCACAAATACGCGGTCTTGAA
>CALHID010000015.1 GCA_938030835.1 uncultured Actinomyces sp.
CCCCATTTCTTGGGGATGCTCACCGTATATGAACTCAGTTCTTTCCTTTCACGAGGGCTTCCCTCACACACACGAATCTCATCTCTTGCGCTAGATACGTCTTCTTCACTCCCCCTGTCAGCTCCTCCCTCCCTAATCCTTTCTCGCATGAGTGCAGACGATAATCCGTGGGCGCTCGCGGTCGTGGACGAGGATCCCACCACACCTCACCTCTTGGGATGGATCACTCAGCAGAGCCTCGTGAAGGAAATTGCTACGCAACAAAAGCGCGCCATCGCAGCAGGGCAGAAGACATCATGGGGATCTCGTTGGAAAGAACACCATTCTCACGCTTCTGGCCACGTAGACTGAAGGCATGTCTGAAACACCCGCACACACGGAACTTCCGGCCGAGAACACCAGCATTTTGCCCGCAGAACCCACCTCAGATAACGAAGACGTTATCGACGGTGAAACCCACGCTTTGGAATGGCATGCGCCCGTCTTGGTTCGTATTGACGAGCACACAACAATCCCCCACCTGCTTGCCAAGCGCGTCCAGCGTGCGCCCCGACGCCCGCTCATTGCACGCAAGCTCGAAATGGGCTCGACGTGGCAGAACATGACTGCCGCTGAGTTCTACGAAGACGTCCAGACCACGGCAGCTGGGCTCATCGGTCTGGGGCTTAACTATGGTGATGCAATCGCGATCATGTCACGAACACGCTACGAGTGGACGCTCCTAGACTTTGCCGCATGGACCGCGGGCCTACTCCCTGTTCCGATTTATGAAACATCCTCGGGCGAGCAGATTGAGTACATCATCAAAGATGCAGACGTCCGTGCCATAGTGACGGAAACAGTCACCCAGCGCGAACTGGCACTGGATGCGTGTCACCGTCTTAGTAAAGATGACATCACCGTGCTCTCCCTTGACGCGGAAGCAATGCAGACCATCCGAGATGCGGGTATCACGGTGCCACGCGCGTCTGTTGCAGCCCGAACTCAAGCACTGACTACCGATACCCTGGCGACGATTGTTTACACATCGGGGACAACGGGACGCCCGAAGGGCACTGAAATCACCCACGGCAATTTCACTGAGCTCGCGCTCAACTCCCATGCGTGGATGCCTGAAATTGCCATGGGGCAAGATTCACGTTTGCTCCTTTTCCTTCCCCTCGCCCATGTTTTCGCGCGTTTCCTTCAGGTATTCCAGCTCAGTGGCGAAGGAATCCTTGGCCACACCCCCGATATCAAGAATCTGCTCTCGGACCTGGCAACTTTCAAACCTTCATATCTGCTTGTTGTGCGTCGTGTCCTTGAAAAGATTTACAACTCAGCCGATGCGAAGGCAGGTCGCGGTGGAAAGCAGAAGATCTTCCGCTGGGCTGCAAACGTGGCTGTCGAATACTCGCAGGCACTTGAAACTCCCGAAGGCCCCTCACGCCGACTGGAGATTCAGCACGCTGCCGCTACCCGTTTGGTTTATTCCAAGATTCTGCAGCTTGTCGGAGGCAATGCTCACTACATCATCTCCGGTGGCGCTCCGCTCTCGCAAAGACTTGCCCATTTCTATACCGGACTTGGACTTCCCGTTTTGGAAGGATATGGCCTTACCGAAACTGTAGGTCCTCTTTCAGTGAATACACCCCGCTTGTCAAAGATCGGGACCGTTGGGCCAGCGCTTCCTCCCCTTTCAGTGCGCATCTCCGAAGAAGGAGAAATCCTCATTAAGGGACCATCGGTTTTCCGCGGCTACCACAACAATCCCGAGGCCACTGCCGAGGCCTTTACCGAGGACGGTTGGTTCAAGAGTGGTGATTTAGGCTCGCTTGACCGCGATGGTTACGTCCGAATTACGGGTCGCGCTAAAGACATTATTGTCACTGCAGGCGGAAAGAACGTCGCTCCCGCGTCACTGGAAGATCCCTTGCGTGGCCATCCGTTGATCTCGCAGGTTGTTGTTGTGGGCGATAAGCGTCCCTTCATTTCGGCACTCATCACGCTCGATCCAGAAATGCTTCAATTGTGGCTCAAAAACCACGGATTACCTCCCATGTCAATTAACGAGGCCGCCACGAATATTGAGGTGCTCTCGGCTCTGGAACGCGCCGTGGAGCGCGCGAATGAACATGTTTCACGCGCAGAATCGATTCGAAAGATCCACGTCCTCACAAGCGATTTCACCGAGGCAAATGGACTCCTCACCCCTTCTCTCAAGGTCAAACGCAAGGCAGTTCTTCAGCGCTATGCAGAGGTGATTGACAGCATCTACGGAGGACCTGTTCAAAACGAATAAGCAACTGGGCCAAGTACACAATAGACGTGCCCAGTTCAAAAGATCACCAACGAATTCACGGCTCTACCCGGTGCATCGCTTGAGGAGAAGCGATGCACCGGGTTCTTCTTATTGCGAGGCCAGAGCAGCGGTTGGCGGCGTATGAGCCGCACGCAGGGCGGGATAAAGTCCCGCAACTGCTCCAATCGCCAAGGGAGCACCCAAACCTGCGGCAATGACATACCACGCGATGGTGACGGGCCAGCCGTATGCGATACACATCCCCCAGGTGACAAGTGCTCCAATAACGCACCCAACACAGCCACCGAGGAAGGAGAGGATCAAGGCCTCGGCAAGGAATTGGATGCAAATATGTCCGCGACGCGCCCCCAGTGAGCGCCTCAGGCCAATCTCTCGACGCCTTTCAAGCACCGAGATAATCATGGTGTTCGCAACCCCGATTCCACCCACGAGCAGCGCGATTGATCCCACCCCGGCAAGCAGAGTTGTCAGAGTTTGATCCGCAGCATTCTGTGCGGCAAGGGCATCAGAAGGACGTGAAACTTTCAGTCCGGTCGCCCCCTGCGGGGCAAGGGTTGGACCAAGAAGCTCTCTGACCTGCTCGACCTGAGAATCTTCGGAGCGCTCGTAGAGGGTCGTTGGTGTTTGACCTGCGCCAAACAACTTCTGCGCAATAGGTATACCAATGAGGGCCGCATGATCGAGTTCTTCTGCCAGAGGTGCAGGTTCAAGAATGCCCAGCACTGTAAAAGAAGTGTTCCCAAGCCAGACCTGGCCGCCCGGACTGTTCACGCCCAAGAGGCTGGCAGTCTGGGCTCCCAAAACCACTCCTGGATACTGCGATGTCGCTTCATTCAGCCACGCTCCGCGAGCGACTTTCCCCGAAACAACATCAAGGAGGTTGGTCGGAGCAGCCATCGTGAGGATTCCACCCGTTGCATTCGGGTCAATCAGGCGCGAGCGATACACCGAAACACCCGAAAGCGTAGAGGTTGAAGAGGCATCCTTCACCCCCGGAATCATCCGAATTCGACCGACTGAGTCTTCGGGAAGCACAAGATTAGCTCCCGATAGATCTGCACCAGAACGAGCGGTCAGCATATTGGTTCCAAGAGCCTGAAGCTGTTCATGAAGTTGAGCCTGAGAAGAGGCCGAAACACCGACAACGCCCACCATCGCAGCGATACCGATGGCGATCCCCAAGGCGGATAAGACAGCACGCATTGGCCGTGCTCGCAAACCGCTGACCCCGAGGCGCGCAACATCACTACTTCGTAGACGCGAGGAGTGCACGACCTGAGTTTCGTCGCCGCTCACAAGATCACCTCGCTACCGGAGTCTGAGACAACCCGACCATCACGAATCATGATTTGTCTGGGAAGTGAGGCAGCAAGATCGTTATCGTGAGTAATAACGATGATGGTCGTCCCCGCATCGTTTAACTCGCGAAGCAGTGAAACGATCGCATCCCCCGAACGTGAATCAAGATTTCCTGTGGGTTCATCGGCCAAGAGAAGGGCCGGCTCCCCTACCAGCGCTCGTGCGATCGCAACGCGTTGGCGCTCGCCTCCAGACATTTGATGGGGACGGTGCTCAATACGGTGCCCCAGTCCCACTTTTTCCAGGGCTTCGCGTGCTTTTTCGCGGCGTTGTGCCCGTGGAATCCCACGATAAAGCAGGCCATCGGCAACGTTGTCCAAAGCAGTCACTCCCGGAGAGAGGTGAAATTGCTGGAAAACAAACCCAATGAGAGAAGCACGAACACCCGATAGTTCAGCATCGTTGAGGGAAGAAACATCCATACCATCGATCATTACCGAACCGGAATCAGGCCGATCTAGGGTACCGATCAGGTTTAACAGCGTTGATTTCCCAGACCCCGACGGACCGACGATTGCAACGAATTCTCCCCTGCTGACGCTCAGACTCACGCCATCACAGGCGTTAACCGGCGGCGATCCATATGAGCGACGAACTTCGCGCACTTCTAGAAGTGAACTCATCGGTTTGGCACCACCACACGTTGTCCCTCATGCAGATCATCGGAAGCGACCTCAACGCGATCCCCTGCGAATAAACCTGTCTGCACCGGAACGCGAGTTGTCTTTCCATCGTCACCGATGAGCTCAACTCCGAATTGATCAGGCGTGATGGCCACCAGAGCGCCCAGCGGCACAGAAAGGACATCCTTCTTCGTCTGCGAGGTGATCCCCAGCGACACCGAGGCCTCTTGGAGCTTTTCTGTCGCTGCCGGATCATCGGGGGTCACAGTGATCGGGATAATGCGATCCTTCGTGTTTCCCTGCTGATCCGCCCCCTCTGAAGTGGTCTTTTCTTTTGGCGGTTCTACCGAGGAGATCGTGCCCTTCGTCGTTTGCGCGCCCGGAAGGCGAATCGTCACCGCGCTCCCAACCACGCCGAGCGCCTGATCGGAGAGCTTGAGATTTGCCGAAATGATCTGCCTGGAAGACGAGGCCGCAAAGAGTTCCGTTCCATTTGCGGCACTATCACCGACCCGCGCTTTAAGTGCGCCAACTCGAAGGTCTTCCGAAGCGAAGAGAACCTGCCCCAGCGGAAGGACTCCATCGCGTGCAATTCCCAAGGACTTTTGCCACTGGCTGATCGCCGCTTGAGTGCGCCAATCGAAATGAGAATCGGCTTCTGCGGTGAAATGTCCCAACTTTGCTAGAGACTCTTCGAGCTGCTTGACGTCTTCACCATCGCTCATTCCACTTTCAAAAGTACGCCACGCAGGTGTGCTTCCGTGAAGTAGATAGGAGCTCTGGCCTCCAACCGTGTAGATGCGTTCACCCAGTTTGATTGTTGACCCCGGAGTGGGAAGAGCCGTAATCACACCATCGAAGGCAGATTTCTGCGTGTAGGAATCCGCGTAGTGAAGAGTTCCCTGGACTGTTGTTTCCCCAACCAGATCACCACGGGTAATCTCGGCGCTTGCACCCGAGTATTCAGCTGTGTCTGAGGCCGCTCCAGAGCTATGCGCACAACCGCTCATACACGCGAGTGCAATTGCCGCAGCCAGGGCGCGTGCGACACCGCGATGCGATGAGACGTAAGGATGGATTTTCACTTCCCACCCCTGGGGTTCCCAAAGCACTTGTTGACGGCGTCAGTGGGAATATTTTGGATACTGACGCCTTCACCGGGCTTGGGATCTTTGACGTCATAGCCAAGATCCCTAAGGCATTGTGCTCCCTTAACCAGCAATTGGCGTGTGGCAGCATCATTGGTGAGGTCATCTTGCTCTCCGACCAGAGAAGAAACCTCTTGCATACACTTGTTGATCGCGCCGTTAAAGGCATCTGAAGTGTCGGTTAACTGATCGGGAGTAAGACCGGTATCGGGGACATCGTAGCCCTGTGCCCGCATGCATTGCCCGAATGCAATATTGGGGTCTTTTGAACTGGACGAGGCCGCGCTAGCTGCGCTTGATGAGCCTTTACCGTGCGCCTGTGCTGTTTGGGATGAGCTTGTTCCTCCTTGGCTGCAGGATGCGAGGAGGAAGGTCAGGGCAAGCGCACCGAGCGCAAGTCGACGGGAGGGACGAGGATTCTGCATCGAATCTCCTGTTGTTTATAACATTTTCGCATCGTTTGATAACGAATTGATAACATCTTACATCAGGGAGCTGCGAGAATCAATCCCATTAAGGATGAACAGATCACAATTCTGACTGCGAGTAAGCAGCCTTAATATCCTCGTGGTGACGAATAACTTCTTTAACCATAAAGTTCAAGAATTTCTCAGCAAAATCTGGATCCAAACCAGATTCTGCCGCGAGCGTCCGAAGACGTGCAATCTGGACCTGTTCACGGGCGGGATCGGCGGGCGGAAGCTCATGAACCGCTTTAATGACACCCACTTTTTGAGTACAACGGAAGCGTTCCGCAAGGATGTGAATCAGAGCAGCATCGATATTATCGATCGTTTTACGTGCTTCGATCAGTTCGCTCGGTAGCTGATTCTCTGCCACTACTCCCCCAACCAACTTAGGCGCTTTGCACCGAATCGGGCTCGGCCTCGTACAATTCAGCGCTTCCCTGTCCAAGGACAGCATCACGGGTTACCACCACGCGCGCAACATCATCGCGAGAGGGAAGGTCGAACATCAGGTCAGACAGCGTCGCTTCCATGACCGAGGACAAACCTCGAGCACCGGTCTTACGCTGATTTGCCAGCTCGGCAATCGCAAGAAGTGCATCATGGGTGAACTCTAAGGTAATTCCATCAAGTTCAAAGAGGTGCTGATACTGAGAAACCAAGCAATTCGTTGGCTCGGTCAACACTCGAACCAGATCTTCCTCAGAAAGTTCTTTAGTCGAGGTCAGCACGGGAAGACGACCAATAAATTCCGGAATCATACCGAATTTGTGAAGGTCTTCAGCGTTGACAGACTCGTAAAGGTCACCCATCTCAGCAGCAGACTTCAGCTCGGACCCAAAACCGGTCGAACGCTGCCCCAAGCGAGCCTTCACAATGTCTTCAATCCCTGCGAATGCTCCCGCAGCAATGAAGAGGATTCCAGAAGTATCGATCTCCAAGAACTGCTGGTGCGGGTGCTTGCGTCCGCCCTGCGGGGGCACTGAAGCAACAGTTCCTTCGATG
>CALHID010000016.1 GCA_938030835.1 uncultured Actinomyces sp.
GATGATTACGTCACCAAGCCCTTCGGCCTCGAAGAGGTCGTTGCGCGTATTCGCGCCATCCTGCGCCGCACGCTGGGCGAGAGTGGCGACGATGGCAAGCTGCGCGTCGCTGACCTTGTCATCGACGAAGACGCACATGAAGTCACTCGCGCTGGAGTGCCGATCGACCTGTCCCCCACCGAGTTCAAGCTGCTGCGCTACCTGATGATCAATCAGGGACGTGTCGTTTCCAAGATGCAGATCCTCGATCACGTCTGGGAATACGACTGGGATGGCGAGGTCGCAATCGTCGAATCTTATATTTCCTACCTGCGTCGCAAGCTGGCCGTCGAAGGCGCCAGCGGCGAGCTCATTCACACCAAGCGAGGCGTTGGATACATCCTTCGAGACGATAACTAAAAAATGTACCCACGCGGTGTAGTACGCAGATTCTGGTCGTCACGTTCGTTGACGGCCAGAATTGTTGCGCTCACTGCACTTCTTCTCTCCCTCGGGCTCTCCCTTTCGGCAACGGTGATGATCGGCCTCTTGCAGCGCCACCTCATTGCCCAAGTTGACGACCAACTCTCATCAACGGTTCTCTCATTGGCGCCCAAGGCCATTGAGAACCCGCAAGAGCTGGCTCAAGAACCCAACCTCCCCACTCTCTACTACCTCAACATCCAACGGGCGAACGAAGAAGACGTCACGCTACTGTCGGCCTCGACACGCGATCACGCGGGTAAACCGCTGATTCCGGAGCTTCTCAAGCCAGGTCAATCCGCGCAGACGGCTACCGGCTGGACTGACCCCGTTACTGTCGAATCAACGAAGAAGGGATCTACATGGCGCGTGATTATTGTTCCCATTACGCGCAGTGGCGATAGCACCCCCACGGGCAGGCTTACCGTCGCACTTCCGCTCAACGACGTTAAATTCACCATTCAAAATATGGCTGGATACGTTGCGACGACAGCAATTGCGATCATCGCCATCGGCACCGGCCTGGCGACCTACCTGGTCCGGCGCGCGCTTCTTCCCCTGCGCGGAATCGAGACGACTGCTGGAAAGATCGCCGCTGGCGACCTCACCCAGCGTGTTCCATTCGCTCCGCCTTCAACGGAAGTCGGTTCGCTTTCGAAGTCATTGAACTCCATGCTGAGCCAGCTGGAACAGTCCTTCGCAGCGCGCGAAGAATCTGAGCGCAAGATCCGTCGCTTCGTTTCCGATGCTTCGCATGAACTCCGCACTCCTCTAGCCGCGATTTCAGGTTACTGCGAGCTCTACTCAATGGGTGGCGTCCCAGCAGAGCGCACCGGCGAAGTCATGGGACGCATTCGATCTGAATCAACACGTATGGGTTCTTTGGTTGAAGACCTCTTGACCCTGGCTCGTTTGGACGAGGGCCGGCCGCTAGAAATCGTGGATGTCGACGTAATCGCAATGCTTCGCAATGCGCGCTTCGATCTTCAAGCTCTCGATCCCACTCGTCAGGTCAAGATTCTGGGGATCAACGACCAGCCGATTCCGCAATCCGTCTGGATTCAGGCCGACCGAGATCGCCTACAGCAGGTGCTCACAAATATCATCGGCAACATTGTGCGCTATACCCCGCGATCAACACCGGTAGAGATTGCAGTGGGGCAGAATCCGACCTCTGTTCTGATGGAATTTAGGGATCACGGACCTGGAATTGCGAAGGAAGACTATGAAAAAGTTTTCCAGCGCTTCTATCGAACGGAAAGCTCACGTGCCCGCTCACTGGGCGGTTCCGGATTGGGACTTTCCATTGTGTCCTCAATTATTTCGGCTCACGGTGGTCACGCAGAGCTTGCAAAGACCACGGGCGGCGGCCTCACCGTCAAGATCAGTATGCCAATCCTGCAGTCCAAGGAGCGCATGAAGGCATAAACTGACGCAATTCGATCTTCGTAGCTTCCTTCCCGCGCCAATTGTCTTGCGAATCTCAACTACCAAAGCACTATTGTTTTTTCTTGAGAATTACGCAGAAAAACGCTGAAAATTAAGTGATCACGCGCTGCATGGCCTCTGCGAATCCTTCGCTCAGAGGAAAGCTCCGTGCCAAGCGCTCAAAAAGTGGCTAGCATTGCCAAGTAACATTGTCAGACTAGGAGTGAGCGCGCATGGGTGCCGATGCACCTCAGTGGCTTTTTAGTTCCTTCGTGGACGCGATGCAAGAAATCGGGGCAAGTGCTCCGATTCCCCTTTTGGAGGCGGAAGCTCGAGATTTGATCTCGCGCTGGAATGCCAAGGGACGAATCCTTCACAATACCCGCCATCTCATCAAGACCTTGGCGCGTATCGACGAGATTGCCTCGACAGCACACGATCCTGATGTTCTGCGGGTTGCGCTGTGGTATCAAGGAGCGGTTCTTAACCGCAGTTTTGACGTTTTCCAACGCGGTACTAACAGCGATGAACAAGAATTCTCCGCGCTGTACCACGCACGTTCTCGCATGGAAGCACTGGGGTTGAGCGAGGATGTTATTTCTCGCGTTCAAGAGCTCATGATGGCGCTTTTCACGCACCGCGCGGACCCTTCTGACATGGATGCTCAAGTCCTCATTGATGCCGACTTAGGAATGCTGGCGGTAAGCCCTCAGGACTTCAAGCGTTTCCGCGAATCTTTGCGCGAAGAATGCCCTGATTTGTGCGATACGGATTACGTACGTGCACGCCGTCTAGCAATTAAGAAGATCTTGGCACGCGAACAGATCTTTCATTCACCGCTTGCACTTGCATGGGAAGAAAGCGCACGAGCTAATCTCGAGGCCGAAAGCGCCAAGCTCGCTCGAGTTCTCAAAGCATATGCCCCCGATGCCGATCCCAATGAGCCCGAAGAAGATGTCGAGCCAGAGGAACACCATGAGACGCTCTCATCGGATACTCTTGCCTCTGGCACGATGATTATCCGGCGCCGTCACCTCAACATTAAGAGTCATACTGAGCCTTTCGCCCCCGTGGATACCCCGAGCACTCCTGCTGAGTCTTCGCCTTCCGCGGTCGTAGAGCTTCCGAAGTCAACCCTTTCCGTTGATTCCGATGAGTTTGCTACTGACGAGGCCGCTGGCCTGCCTGTAACCCCCGCTCCCCTTGGCCGCAGTGGGGATGAGGCTACAGTCTCCGCTGAGGCGCCTTCCAATGCCGCATCTGATGCTGCAGAAGAGGCAGCAGAGAATTCTGCGCCCGCATCACCTACGCTTCCTCCTGAAAACACTGAGACACCTGCTCTGGGGATTCCAAGCGGAGAGGCAGCCCCCACTCCCTCTGGCGCGGCGGTACCTTCTTCTCAACAGGTTTCTCTACCCAGCACCGTTCACACCCCTCTGCCGGGTGTTGCAACAGAGAGTTCTTCGCGTCGATCTGCTGTTGATGATGACGACACTTCTTCTTTGGAGTCGGCATTGGATGACCTGGATATTCCAGCTCCTCCCCCACTGTCCTAAATCCTTAAGGTTGAATCGTCATATTCATCCACCGTGTCAGATTGAACCGTTTTTTGCACAGATCGCCTCATCTGCACGGTGACGTCACTTTTCTCTTCCTAGGCTGTGAACACCCATTCACCCAGCCTAGGAGGGCACAATGACCGCGTTTTCCGTTGACTCCGCACACATCGCATCCTGCGCCTCGCGGATCCAAATTACTTGCGACTCGATTCGCAATGAAGTCTCAGCGCTCATGAACGAATTACTGGCGCTCAAAGATACTTGGCAAGGTGGCGCTTCTGCGCAATTCTCCGATTCTGTTGCCTCGTGGCAGCTCACCCAAGCTCAAGTCGAAAGCTCCCTCGACCAGATCTCAGGCTCACTGTCTCATGCGGCTCAGGTCTATGCGGATGCTGAAGCACAGAGCATCGGGCTCTTCGCACACTAGAAAACTGCCCTAGTCAATGTGAACGCCTAATAAATGCCTGTGGGGGCGCGCTTCATGCGCGCCCCCACAGGGACATTCATAGGGAATGTTGTTTTCTAATCCCTAAAGGATCAGTACATTCCGCCCATTCCACCGTCAGCAGGTGCTCCTGCCGGTGCCGGAGGCTCGGGCTTGTCGGCAACAACGGCCTCGGTGGTCAGGAACATACCTGCGATCGAGGCTGCGTTCTGCAGAGCGGAGCGGGTGACCTTGACCGGGTCGGAGATACCCTGGGTCATCAGGTCGCCGTACTCACCGGTTGCAGCGTTCAGACCGAAGCCGGGCTCCATCTGAGCAACGCGGTCAGCAACAACGCCACCTTCAAGGCCAGCGTTCTCAGCGATCTGCTTGAGCGGTGCAGAGACGGCCTCGCGAACGATGTTCACGCCGGTTGCCTCATCGCCGCTGAAGTTCAGCGAGTCAAGAGCCTTGGAGGCTGCCTGAATCAGTGCAACACCGCCACCAGCAACCAAGCCCTCTTCAGAGGCTGCGCGAGCGTTACGGATCGCGTCCTCGATGCGGTGCTTACGTTCCTTGAGCTCAACCTCAGTTGCAGCACCGGACTTGATGACTGCCACGCCGCCGGAGAGCTTTGCCAGGCGCTCCTGGAGCTTCTCGCGGTCGTAATCGGAATCGGTGGTCTCGATTTCCTTACGCAGCTGGCGGATGCGTGCCTGGATGTCATCCTTTGCGCCCAGACCGTCAACGATGGTGGTTTCATCCTTGGAG
Source organism: uncultured Actinomyces sp. (assembly GCA_938030835.1). GTDB lineage: Bacteria > Actinomycetota > Actinomycetes > Actinomycetales > Actinomycetaceae > Pauljensenia. The sequence continues at coordinate 4,645 of CALHID010000016.1, forward strand.
ACGATGACCTTGCGTGCACGGCCGAGATCCTCAAGGGTGGCGTTCTCAAGAGAGAGGCCAACGGTCTCGGAGATCACTTCACCGGCGGTGAGGATTGCAACGTCCTTCAGCATGGCCTTGCGGCGATCGCCGAAGCCGGGAGCCTTGATGGCGACCGACTTGAAGGTGCCACGGATGTTGTTGACAACCAGGGTTGCCAGGGCTTCGCCCTCAACGTCCTCGGCAATGATGAACAGCGGCTTGCCGGTCTGCATGACCTTTTCCAGGACAGGCAGCAGTTCCTTGGCGTTGGTGATCTTGGTGTCGACCAGCAGGATGTAGGGATCCTCGAGGACAGCTTCCTGACGATCTGCATCGTTGACGAAGTATGCAGAGAGGTAGCCGCGCTCGAAACGCATACCTTCGGTGGTCTCAAGGGTGGTGTCGAAAGAGTTGGTCTCTTCAACGGTCACAACACCTTCGGAGCCAACCTTCTCGAATGCCTGAGCAATGAGCTTACCGATCTCGGGATCGTTTGCGGAGATCGAGGCGGTGGCGGCGATCTGCTCGGTGGTCTCAACAGGCTTGGAATCCTTGTGCAGCTGGGCAACGATTGCCTCAACGGCGCCATCAATGCCGCGCTTCAGGGCGATGGGGTTTGAACCGGCTGCAACGTTGCGCAGGCCCTCACGGACCAGTGCCTGTGCCAGAACGGTAGCGGTCGTGGTGCCGTCACCTGCGACATCATCGGTCTTCTTGGCAACTTCCTTGACCAGTTCTGCACCGATGCGCTCGAAGGGATCTTCGAGGTCGATTTCCTTAGCAACGGAGACGCCATCCTTGGTGATGGTGGGGGCGCCCCACTTCTTGTCGAGGACGACATTACGGCCCTTGGGGCCCAGGGTGACCTTAACGGTGTCGGCGAGGAGGTTCAGACCGCGCTCCATGCCGCGGCGTGCCTCCTCATCGAAGTGAATGAGCTTCGTCATGTTCTTCTATCCTTCCGCGATGCGGATTGGACCGATGCCCGCGACGGACGACTCAGGTAACTCCTAAGCCTCACCGGCCTTAGTGCTTATCACTCGGCACTCCCGAGTGCTAAATCCAAGTCTGGCACTCTCAGCCTCAGAGTGCAAGATGGGCAGTTTGGAGTTCGCTGAAAAAGAAAAACCCCGGTACCAAGTACCGGGGAGAAGCTCCCGCGACTGGATTCGAACCAGTAACCGTCCGATTAACAGTCGGATGCTCTGCCGTTGAGCTACGCGGGAAAGCGACAAAAAGATATAGTACCGATGAAGAGGGCCAAGAGCAAATCCGAGAGCATCCTGTGCTCATGGCCTGCCTCACATACCAATTACACCCATTCGGGATTGTCGGTATCCACACCGCTATCACGAGCAGCACACTCGATTGCAGACGCGAGCCATTGTGCAAAACCGTCAAGCTGTGAGTCGTAGTGCGAGCGGAAACGCTCATCGTGAATGTAGGAACGAGAAATCACATAATGCTTCGCAGGAGTCACCGGGAAAAACTCACTGAGCAATTCCCGATGCAAGACAACAAGAGCTGCCGCCTCATCACTATCGGGGGCAACACCGTGGCGGATGGCAGCGATCATTTCCTTCTCAACCTGCTGAAAACGGTCAGCATTCCCCTGCCAATCCTTCGCACTCCACGACGCAGTGCGACGCTGAGATTCCTGCCAATCGTCACTGTCACCGTAGAGTTGTTCAGCTTCCTCCTGATGCGCGGCAAAGTCAGCATCCCCAAGGATTGCTCCAACTTCTTCCACGCTGAGCGCATTGTCCTTCATTGCGTCCTCCAATAACGTATCGATTGCTGCGATCATCTTGTCCGTCTGGTGGCGATGGGCAATAAGGCTCTCACGCTGACGTTTGAGGTGCACAATCGCAGAGTCATCGGAATCAAGGAGTGCCTTGATGTCCCCCAGCTTCATCCCCGTCGCTCGATAGATGATGATCCTTTGGACCCGAGCACAGTCCTCGACCGAGTAGAGCCGGTAGTTTGACCAGCTCCGTTCGGCGGGAGCGAGGAGCCCCTGTGCCTCCCAGTGGTGAAGCGTTCGCACAGTCACCGAAAAGCGCTCAGCGACCTCACCAACGGTGTAGAGATTGTTGTCATCGCTCATGGCAATCATTGTGAAGTCTCACGTCGCGTCATGGTCAAGTCGAGTGCGCAGCAGGGTGCGACGGCAGGGCCTGGCCGGGCTTCGAGCCGACGCGCCGAGCGATAGCTCGCGGCGCGGAAGGTGAGCGGGCGGGCCGTCGC
>CALHID010000017.1 GCA_938030835.1 uncultured Actinomyces sp.
TACGCCGATCATATCGACCTGAACTTCGGCTGCCCGGTCCCCAAAGTGACGCGAAAGGGCGGGGGAGCGGCGCTTCCATGGAAACGGGACCTCTACACCGACTTGCTGCGCGCGGTTGTCACGCAGGCGCGCGTGAGCGGGGATGCGCGTGGCCGCGAGATCCCGGTGACGGTGAAGATCCGCATGGGAATTGATAGCGGACACGAAACCGGCCTCGAGGCCGCGCAGATCGCTCAAGAACTTGGTGCAGTGGCCGTGACGATCCATGCGCGCACCCAGACCCAGCACTACGCGGGTCAAGCGCATTGGGATTACATTGCGCGCGTCAAGGAAGCCCTGGATATTCCGGTCTTCGGTAATGGTGATGTTTTCGAGGCCGCGGATGCGATCGCGATGATGCGTCAGACCGGGTGCGATGGCATTTCGGTTGGCCGCGGTGCGCAGGGGCGGCCATGGATTTTCCGCGATATCGTCGCTGCCTACCACGGGAGGCCGGCTTTCCCCGCACCTTCACTTCGCGAGGTTGCCGCCATCATCGAAACCCACGCGCGCTGGTGCGTGGAAGAAGAAGGCGACGAAGACCGCGCGATGCGCGAAATGCGCAAACACATCGGCTGGTACCTGCGTGGTTTCAAGGTTGGAGGACCGCAGCGCCACGCGCTGGGGATGGTCTCCACGCTTGATGAGCTTAGCGAGCGCCTGGCTGACTTGGACCTTGATCAGGATTTTCCCGAGGCCGCACGTGGGCCTCGTGGGCGCGCTGGGGGAGAAAAGACCCCGCACCTGCCCGACGGCTGGTTGGAACACCGATACTTGACCGACGCCGAGCGCGCGTCGATTCATCATGCAGAAGTTGGCTACTAAAGGGTTGCTGAGCAGAGGGGACGTCATGGAACCTGTTGTTATTGGACGCAGTGATTTGGGCGAGGCCTATGGTGCGGTGCCTTCAGGTGTTGGTGCGGGATTGCTTGACCCCGCGGGAGCTATTCCTCCTCGAGGCCGAGTGCTTCTGGGTGGCGGGCAGCCGGTAGTTTTCATTGTTCCTCTGATGGCGGGGGACGTACGTGGAGTTGTTGAACAGGTCGAGGCCGCAGCATCTGAACCGCACGATATGTTCGAGTGGCGCGTGGACTACTTGGACGTACTTACGGGGCTTTCAGGTGAGGAACTGAGTGACCAGGCTCGCGAAGAGATTTCGAGGTCTGCTGCAGAGATCTTGGGTGCTTCGGATGTTCCTGTTTTAGCTACTGTTCGCACAGTTGCTCAGGGTGGAAAGGCTGAAGTTTCAACGTCGACTTATGGCCAGATCATTGAGCTACTGGCTGAGTGCGGGATGGATGCGGTGGATGTGGAAATGGCGCCGGTTGCGCCTGCATTGACCGAGAAGGCCCACGCAGCGGGCGCAAAGGTCATCATGTCCTTTCATGATTTCGAGGTGACTCCCGAATCGGAGATCATGCGAGAGCTTCTGGAAACCATGGCAGCTTTGGGCGCAGATGTCGCAAAGCTTGCGGTTTTGGCTAATTCGGAGCGCGACGCACTCAATGTTGAATTGGTGCAGAGGTGGGCAGCCGAATACGTGTCGGTTCCCTCAATCGTTTTAGCCATGGGCGAGTATGGTCGCCAGACGCGCGCGACTCAAGCTGAAGATGGGGGAGTTGCCTCTTTCGTGGCCGTGAGCGGACGTGAGAGCGCGCCCGGTCAGTGGGGTGCACGTGAATTGGCGGAGAGGCTTGGACGCGAATAATGGCCCTCTCGGGTGCTTTTCAGGGGAGAGATACGCCTTGAGGGGAACCAGAGACTGAAAGACAAAACTGGGGCGCCTCCGAAGAGACGCCCCAGTTGAAGTCAGATTCAACTAATCAGTTGAGATCCTTGGTTGCTGCGCGCAGCATCCAGGCCTGCTTCTCCAGGCCGGTTGCAATGCCGATCAGCAGGTCGTTGGACAGGTGATCGTGCTCGTCAACGGGATCAAGGGTTGCCTTGATGCGCTCGGCAACGCCAAGCAGACGCTCTTCGTACTGGCGAGCGGTCTTATCGGTGGGCAGGAAGCCGGGCTCCATCGGGTCAACCAGCGAGGTTGCTGCGACGGTCGCTGCGCGGCCATCGGGGGCAACTTCAATTGCTGCCATGCGCTCGGCGACATCATCAGCAGCAAGGCGAACCTCGTCGATGATTTCATCCAGGTGCAGGTGGAGCGAACGGAAGCCGGGGCCTTCGATGTTCCAGTGTGCCTGCTTGCCCTGAAGTGACAGATCGGTCAAATCAACGAGAGCCTGCTGAAGAGCTGCTGCAACAACGGGGTGTGCCTGAGTCATATTGTTCTCCTAAAACCTATCTGTAGATGCGCCCATGAGGGCCGCACCATTGCTATCACTTCTGACAACTCCATTTTTGTCGATTTCATTCCCTTTCGCGTCGTAAGGTGAAATATCCGACAGGGGTTGTGACACAACGTTGATAAAGCGTCAGAAGTATTCAAAATTCGTGGAATATTACTTAAATAGTGTTCCCAAAATCGAACGCGTCAGCGAGCGTGCTGCAGTCGTTCCAACGGACTTGACCGTCGACTCAATCACGCGCTGTGTAGCGCGCGCACGACGCTCCTCAGCCTTTTCGGCCTCGCGACGCTTACGCTCTTCGGCCTTCTCGACCTCGCGCTGCAAGCGCTCAAGTTCCTTCTGTCGCGCTGCCTCTTCCTTCGCTGCCTGCTTCTCGGCTTCCTTCTGTGCCTTCGCTTCTTCAAGCTGACGTTGCGCCTCGGCGGCCCTCTCCTCTGCGGCCTTAGCGGCATCTGCAAGGCGGGCTTGCATCAATTCGAATGCTGATTCGTTATCGACCGCGTCACGGTAACGCGACAGGAGCGGCGAGGAATTGATGATTGAAGAGACAACACCGGGATCAGCCGGGCCCATGACAGCGGCAGGGGCGTCCAGCATGGTCGGAGCAACCGGGGTCGGACGTCCCTTCTCATCCAGAACCGTCACGACAGCCTGACCGGTACCCAGCGAAGTCAACACCTCAGTCAGATCCAGGGGAGAAGTCGGGAAGGTCGAAACTGCCTTCTTGAGGTTTGCCGCGTCGTTCGGAGTGTGCGCGCGCAGTGCGTGCTGAACGCGTGAACCAAGCTGAGCCAGAACCTCGTCGGGAACATCGGTGGGGGACTGGGTAACAAAGACAATTCCCACGCCCTTGGAACGAATCAGACGCACTGTCTGCACGACTGCCTGGAGGAACTGCTTCGAGGCATCGGTGAAGAGCAGGTGAGCCTCGTCAAAGAAGAAGACCAACTTCGGCTTATCGGGGTTGCCCACTTCCGGCAAAGTTTCGAAGAGCTCAGCCAAGAGCCACATGAGGAAGGTCGAGAACAAAGCGCCCTGGCTGCCTAGGTCGGGAAGTTCCAGCGAGGAAATGACGCCGCGACCGTCCATCGACACGCGCATGAGATCAGCGATATTGAAGGCGGGCTCACCGAAGAAAACATCGCCGCCCGATGCCTCCAGAGCAGCAAGCTCACGCAGGATCACGCCTGCAGTTGCCGGTGAAACACCGCCGATTCCCTTGAGTTCTTCCTTGCCTTCGTCATTGTTTGTCAGGTAGTCAATGACCGAGCGCAGGTCCTTCAGGTCAATCAGCGCGAGCTGCTGGCTATCTGCCCAGTGGAAGATCAACTGAAGGGCTGAGGCCTGAGTGTCGTTCAAGCCCAGCACGCGCGAAAGTAGAAGGGGGCCAAATTCGGTGATGGTTGTGCGGATCGGCACGCCTTCGCCGCGGCCACCCAGAGTGAGCAGTTCCGTGGGGAATGCCTTACCCTCCCAGTTCTGGCCAATGCTTGCGCAACGTGCAAGGAGCTTCTCAGAAGAGGTACCCGCCTGAGCTAGACCGGTGAGGTCACCCTTGATATCGGTGACAAAAACGGGGACTCCCGCTTCTGAGAGACGCTCGGCCATCAGCTGGAGGGTACGCGTCTTACCCGTACCTGTTGCACCCGCAACCAGGCAGTGACGGTTCATGAGCCCCAGCGGGATTCCGACAGGTGCGCCGGGAACCGGGGTATCGCCATCCAAGAAAGCTCCCAGTCGCATTGAAGGCGAGGTAAAGGAGTAGCCCGCGCGGACCTGCTCCGCGTAGCCCTGCAGTTCGCCTTCGCTTGCCGAGGCCTGGGCCGGCTCAGCGGGAGCGGCTTGCGCAGGTGCAGCGGGGGCGGCCGGCGTACTTTCCGCAGGCGCAGATTCCGGGGTTTGGACGGGAGCGGCTTCGGAAGGAGCTGCCTGCTCGGCCAACGCGCTATCGAGGGCTGCCTGTGCGGCCTCGGCCTTTTCGGTTGCTGCATCGGCAGCAGCGGCCTGGGATGCGGCCTCGTTCTGGTCGCCCTGGCCACCTTGCGCGGCAAGAGCAGCCTCGAGGGCAGCCTGTGCAGCCTGAGCCTTTGCGGTAGCTGCTTCGGCGGCAGCCTGCGCGGCCTCGGCCTTCAGGCGTGCAATTTCAGCGGAATCGGTCATTGTGGGTCCTCGCAGTGTTGTGGTGGAAGTGGTCGTTAGGCATTCCAGTGCTGACGCAGAGCGTCGCACACGGCATTGTAGGTTGAGTGGTCTACGGTCGCTCCTTCGCGGCGAACATCGCCGGGGGCAACAATGAGCAGTCGGTCCAGGCGCACCTGACTGGGGCGGCCCTGCGGATCCCACGCGCCGGTTCCGATGGGGAACCAGTAGCGCCCCCAGCGTGCCTCTTGCTCGGCATCCTTGCGGTGGTCCTTGGACGTCAACTGGGCGACAACAAGCCCCTGCTGTACTCGCGAAAGCACGACAACGGGACGATCTTTGCCCTGGGTTGGGTCCTCTTCATAGGACACCCACGTCCACACGACCTCGCCGGGATCTGCATCGCCATCGGGATTCGGCTCGTATTGGAAAGGAGGGAGTCCGTGCGTGCGAACATCCCACACTTTGTTTCCCTTTCCCGAGGCCTGGGCGGCGGAGGAAGAAGAACTGCGTGCAGTGCGCGAAGTGCTCGAAGAGGAAGAGGAGCGTGAGGATGAGCGCGACGAGGAACGTTTGCGTCCCTTCGAGGAACCCATTTCCTCTTTCATGCTTTGGCCTGCGGCCTGGATAAAGATCGCGAGAAGTCGCTTAATGAAGTCCACGTGGTCTCCAGGTTTGATGGAACAGTACCCTAAGTGTAAAGGGACTGAGGTGCTTATTCCGTGGCAAAAACGCGAGGTCGAATGCGTGCGGTTTCAAACCATGCACAGTGCCCGGGCGCAAGTGGGGTATCGCTGTTGAGCTGAGTGGGTAAAACTCCCGTTGCGACAAGCGGTCGGTGCTCTGAAGGCACAACGACAGTGGAGTCCGAGGTGTTGAAAACAACCAAAACCTGAGCGCTCATATAAACTAAGCAATCCGGACCAGCCCAGGAGAGGCCTCGTACATGGGCAAGAGAGCCCGTTCCCATTCCGTGCTCTTCGCGCGTACGCAAAGCTTGCTGGATCATCAGCACAAAGGAACGGGAAATGGCGTCTTTTGGCGGCGAATTAAAATAGGTAGCTCCCGGAAGGGCCAGCGCGAAAAGAGTGCGCGCACGATGAATCTCACTGTCATCGTAGGGAAGCGCAGGCCAAGCGGCGACGTGCCCTACGGGGTCGCGGTTGGCAAAAGTGTTGGCGATGGCATCGCACAGCTGAGGGTTCTTCCACTCAATGTCGAGAAAAGTGTCGTTACGCAGGTGATGGAACCAGGAATCTTGAAGAATCTCTTGCAAGTCCGAGTCGTCCATGTGGGGCAGACTCGAGGTCAGAATAGGCAAGGTATCGGTGTTGGCCACCTCGGCCATGAC
>CALHID010000018.1 GCA_938030835.1 uncultured Actinomyces sp.
CTAGGACGACGCCCTCTCACGGCGTTAACACCGGTTCAAATCCGGTTGGGGGTACAGATACCAGCAGGGCTTCGGCCCTGCTTTTTTGTTAGCTGCGCTGCTGCGCCTGGCATCTGCAAGAATAAAAGCATGCGCATTGTTTTGGTCTCTGACACCTTCCGCCCGACTATGGGGGGAATTGAAACCCAGGTCGGTGCTCTTGCAGACCATCTTCATGCCCGAGGCCACGATATCGTCGTTCTGACCTGCACTCCTGAGGGTGATTCGCCTTCCACGTGCCCCTATCCTGTGCTGCGTTCCTCGTGGCGCAATCCTTTCAACGCGCCGATTGATCCCAAAGCCCCCCGTCGCTTTACCGACTTCATTCGCCGTTTCAATCCCGATGTCGTTCACTACCACATGGGGGAGCTGACCCCGGTTGTTCAGTCGGTCTTGCTGAAGCTAAAGGACTCGAGGATTCCGCAGGTCGTTACCGTTCATTCTCTGTGGGATCCCCGCGTGACAATCCCCGCCTTCCGTGCCATCGCAAGACGTACGGGACTGGCGCAGGCCCCGATTATGTGGACTGGTGTCTCTGAGCTGGTCAATGAGCAAATTCGCCAGGTTATGGGACCAGACATCTGTGTTTCGACTTTGCATAATGGCGTGGATGTTGCGCCGTGGCAGCGTCCGTCTGTCGCCCACCAAGGCATTGTTGCCGTAACCGCGACGCGTTTTGCGCCGCGTAAGCGCGTGGATGCGCTGATTGACATCCTTTCTGAAACTCGTCGCCGCTGGGATTCTTATTCCCGAGGCCACTCCGGTGATTTCCCCCTGCGTGCAGTAGTTGCGGGTGAAGGTCCGCTTTTTGACGGTGTTCAGCGCCGCGTTGAGCGCAGTGGGCTGGGGGATTGGCTGCTTCTTCCGGGACGCTTGAGTGCGACGCAGCTCCAGGATCTGTATTCGCGTTCCGATATTTTCCTTGCGCCTTCGGTGAAGGAATCTGCCTCTATCGCTGGACGCGAGGCCTTAGCCTCGGGGCTTGCAGTAATGACACGTTCGCAGTCTGGACTTGCAGAAGTCATTGAAAATGGTCTCAATGGCTGGTGTCTTGACAACGATGATGAGATGGTCGAAGCGCTCTTATCCGTGCTTGAGGCTCCTGCACAGCTTGAACGTATTCACGAGCATAATCGCAGTGAAGATTTCCCCTTCACCTGGGAGAAGGTCATTGAGGCGACGGAAAGCTACTACGGCCAAGCTCAGGAACTGGCCTCGACGGAGGCTTAGTCTTCCATTCCTTCCGCGGAGCGCAAGAAATCGGAGAGCCTATTAGCTGCAGCGACGGCAGAAGGGCCATGCTGACGGCCGGGCTGACGTCCCATGCGCTCAACAGGACCCGAAATGGTTACTGCGGCCAGCACGCGACCCGAAGGGCCACGAACGGGGGCTGAAACTGAAGCAACGCCGGGCTCGCGTTCTGCAACCGACTGTGCCCAGCCTCGGCGACGAACTTGAGCAAGCATTGTCGCGTTGAAGGAGGCGCCGTAGAGGCCTCGGTGAAGGCGGTCGGGTTCTTCCCATGCAAGCAGGACTTGGGCAGCGGAACCGGCCTTCATGGTCAAAGTCGCACCAACGGGGATGGAGTCGCGAAGACCCATCTCACGTTCGGAAGCTGCAACGCAGACTCGGAAGTCGCCTTGGCGGCGGAAAAGCTGGGTGGATTCCTTCGTGTGGTTGCGAAGGGCAACGAGGACTGGCATTGCAGCAGCGAGAAGACGATCTTCACCCGCAGAGGAAGCAAGTTCTTGAAGGCGCGGTCCTAAGACGAAACGTCCCTGCATATCGCGTGCAACGAAACGGTGATATTCCAGTGCAACTGCGAGGCGGTGCGCAGTGGGGCGCGCCAAACCTGTTGTTGCAACCAATTGGGCCAGGGGGGCCGGGCCTGCTTCAAGTGCGCTCAAAACCAGTGCAGCTTTATCCAGAACGCCGACACCACTTCCAAAGGCTTCTGAGTCCTCCATGAACACATTCTCACATCTCAGTAAATGAGATATCAAGTCCAACTCTCCAGGAAGTGTCAATCATGGGAAGAAAGAAGTCGATGAAGGAGCGGGAAATGAGCGGAACGCTGGCCGAAAAGGTTTGGGCTGATCACGTCGTAGTGCACGGTGAAAACGGTGCGCCCGATCTTCTGTACATCGACCTGCATCTAGTCCACGAGGTGACCAGCCCGCAGGCCTTCGATGGTCTGCGTATGGCCGGACGCCAGGTTCGTCGCCCCGACCTCACGATTGCAACCGAGGACCACAACACTCCTACGGTCAATATCGACTTGCCGATCGCTGATATCACCAGTCGCACACAGATCGACACTCTGCGAAAGAATGCCAAGGAATTCGGTATCCGCCTGCATTCACTGGGTGATGCCGACCAAGGAATCGTTCACGTCGTTGGTCCCCAATTGGGCCTCACTCAGCCCGGAATGACCATTGTTTGCGGTGACTCGCATACATCAACCCACGGAGCATTCGGTGCGCTGGCAATGGGCATTGGTACCAGCCAGGTCGAACATGTTCTGGCGACTCAAACACTGCCGATGGCTCCTTTTAAGACCATGGCTATCACCGTCAATGGGTCCCTCCCAAAGGGTGCAACTGCGAAGGACATCATCCTTGCCGTGATCGCGAAGATCGGAACTGGCGGGGGACAGGGATACGTCCTTGAGTACCGTGGCCAGGCAATCCGTGAACTCTCGATGGAAGGTCGCATGACGATCTGCAATATGTCCATCGAAGCTGGCGCCCGAGCTGGAATGGTTGCCCCCGATGAAACGACCTTCGAATACCTGAAGGGACGCCCGCACGCTCCCGAAGGCGAAGAATGGGATCGTGCCCTGGAGTACTGGAAGACCTTGCATTCGGATGAAGATGCGGTCTTTGACGCTGAGGTGGTCCTGAATGCTGAGGACTTGGAGCCCTTCGTTACCTGGGGGACAAACCCCGGACAGGGTGTCCCGCTCTCGGGCAGCGTTCCCAACCCGGATGACTTTGAAGACGAAATCAAGCGAGCCGCAGCGCAGAAGGCTCTGGATTACATGGGACTCGAAGCTGGTACTCCCATGCGCGACATCAAGATCGACACAGTTTTCTTGGGATCGTGCACCAATGGGCGCATTGAAGACCTACGTGCCGCTGCAAAGGTCATTGAGGGCCACACCAAGGCTCCGGGGCTTAGGATGCTGGTTGTCCCAGGTTCTGCTCGTGTGCGCTTGCAAGCCGAAGCTGAAGGCCTGGACAAGATCTTCACTGAGTTCGGAGCGGAATGGCGTAACGCCGGCTGCTCGATGTGCCTGGGAATGAACCCCGATCAGCTTGCTCCTCAGGAGCGTTCGGCCTCGACGTCAAACCGAAACTTTGAGGGACGCCAAGGAAAGCTCTCGCGGACCCACCTGGTCTCTCCTCTGGTCGCGGCAGCCACCGCTATTCGCGGCACGCTGTCCTCTCCGGCCGACCTGGACGACTAAGAATTCGCTGATACACATTCGAAGGAAAACTCATGGAAAAGTTCATTTCGCACACGGGTATTGGCGTTCCGCTGCGCCGTTCAAATGTTGACACCGACCAGATCATCCCCGCTGTTTTCTTGAAGCGCGTGACCAAGACTGGATTTGATGACGCTCTGTTCTATGCATGGCGTCGCGACCCAGAGTTCATCTTGAACCGTGAACCCTACAACCAGGGCAGCGTTCTGGTTGCTGGACCTGATTTTGGCACCGGCTCCTCGCGTGAACACGCGGTCTGGGCGCTGCGTGACTATGGCTTCAAGGTTGTTCTGGCACCGAAGTTTGCTGATATTTTCCGCGGAAATGCAGGTAAACAGGGCCTGGTGACAGGAATTATCAGCGAAGAAGACTGTGAAAAGCTCTGGGATCTGCTCGATGCCAATCCCGGCGCGGAAGTCACCGTTTCGCTTGAGGACAAGACCGCGACCCTGGGTGACTTCACCTGCACTTTCGATTTTGATGATTATGTGCGTTGGACGCTCATGGAAGGTCTGGACGATATTGCCCTGACCCTTCGTCACGAGGCCGAGATCACCGCTTACGAAGAGCGTCGTCCCTCCTTTAAACCGAGGACTCTGCCGGCCAAGACCTTGCCTTCGAAGCCGGTCGTTTCCGCGCGTCCCACCGAAGGTGAGTAATTCGCCACGCGCTCAAGATGCGTTAAGCGCACGCAGATGAGGGCGTGCTGCTCTAAAGTGGTCACAGAAGTCGACAGCTAGGAGAGCATCACTATGTCCTCGAAACTTCGAGTTGAAGGTGGCCACCCCCTTGAGGGGACCATTACCGTCCGCGGGGCAAAGAACTTTGTCCCCAAAGCAATGGTCGCGTCGCTGCTCGCAGATACTCCCTCCGAGCTGTACAACGTCCCCTTGATTCGTGATGTTGACGTGGTCTCTGACCTTCTTTCCCTTCACGGTGTCAAGGTTGATTACGATCAAGAGCGCGGTTCGCTGCGAATGGATCCTTCGCAGGTTCGCATTGCCTCACGTTCTGATATCGACACCCTTGCCGGGGCCTCGCGCATCCCGATCTTGTTCTGTGGCCCGCTTCTTCACCAGCTGGGTGAAGCCTTCATTCCTGAGCTGGGTGGCTGCGCGATTGGTGGCCGTCCCATCG
>CALHID010000019.1 GCA_938030835.1 uncultured Actinomyces sp.
TGGCCGCGACCTTCTCCGCCTCCTCGGCGTCCATCTTCTTTTCGGCCTGCTCGATGAGGGTGAGGATGTCACCCATGTCGAGGATACGGCCGGCCATACGGTCGGCGTGGAAACGCTCGAAGTCGTCCAAACCTTCACCCGTCGAGGCAAAGAGGATCGGAGCACCCGTCACGCCACGCACGGAAAGGGCGGCACCGCCTCGGGAATCACCATCAAGCTTGGAGAGCACGACACCGGTGAAGCCAACACCGTCACGGAATGCGGTTGCGGTATTGACCGCATCCTGACCGATCATGGCGTCAAGGACAAACATGACTTCGTGAGGATTGACGGCCTGGCGAATAGCGATCGCCTGATCCATCATCTCTTGATCGACACCCAAACGGCCCGCGGTATCGACAATCACAACATCGATGCCATGAGTGATCGCATAATCCAAACCGGAACGAGCCACTTGAACCGGATCACCGACACCATTACCCGGTTCGGGTGCCCACACCTGAACGCCCGCGCGCTCACCGACAATTTGAAGCTGGCCGACGGCATTGGGTCGCTGAAGGTCAGAGGCGACAAGCAGAACGCTCTTTCCCTCTTCGCGCAGCCACTTACCAAGCTTTCCGGCCAAAGTCGTCTTACCTGCACCCTGCAGACCTGCGAGCATGAAAACTGTCGGGCCGCGCTGAGCAAAATGCAGCTCTCGGGTTTCGCCACCCAGGATCTCAACAAGTTCATCGTGAACAATGCGGACAACCTGCTGACCGGGGTTGAGCGCGCGGGAGCGAGCCGCTCCATATGCCTTCTCGCGAACCTGAGTGGTGAACTGGCGAACGACAGGAAGGGCAACGTCGGCATCGATCAGGGCACGACGAATCTCGCTAATAGTCTGATCGACATCAGATTCCGTCAAGACTCCGCGCGAACGGAGCCTCTTAAAAGACGCGGTCAAACGATCAGAAAGATCCGAGAAAGCCACTGTGACTACTCCTCACGAGCACAATTTCTAAATAACTAAATGTTAAGAGTAGTGGGTTCTAGCCCACGATTGCATCAACAAAGGACTCGGGATCGAAGGGGGCAAGGTCGTCCGGCCCCTCTCCAAGTCCCACAAACTTGACGGGAACGCCCAATGTTCGCTGGACTGAAACAACGATTCCGCCCTTAGCGGAGCCATCCAGCTTGGAAAGGACAATACCTGTGACGCCAGCGACCTCGGCGAAAACTTCGGCCTGTCGAAGACCGTTTTGACCGGTCGTCGCGTCCAGCACCAGAAGGACTTCACTGACTGGTGCGCGCTTCTCCATCACGCGCTTGACCTTACCCAGCTCGTCCATGAGAGCAGACTTTGTCTGAAGACGGCCCGCGGTATCGACCATGACAACATCACAGCCTCGTCGAATGCCTTCTTCAACCGATTCAAATGCAACGGACGCCGGGTCAGCACCTTCACGATCAGAACGGACAACATCAACGCCAACGCGACTTCCCCAGGTCTCAAGCTGTTCAGCCGCAGCAGCGCGGAAAGTATCTGCCGCCCCAAGAAGAACCTCGTGTCCTTCGGCGCGGAAGATGCGAGCCATCTTTCCAGTGGTTGTCGTCTTGCCAGTTCCGTTAACGCCCACCATCAAGATTGTTGCGGGGACACGAACTCCGTCAACATCTCGAACTGCGAGGTTCACGGAGCGATCCATATCGGGACCAACAAGCTTGAGCAGTTCTTCGCGCAAAAGAGCACGCACAACCTGCGGATCTGAAGTGTTCTCAACCTTCACTCGCGTGTGAAGGGCTTCCATCAACTCATCGGTTGCTTCCAAGCCCAAATCTGCGACAAGAAGAGAATCTTCCATCTCTTCCCAATCCGCGGCTGAAAGATCACCGCGAGAGAGCAAAGAAAGAAGGGATTTGCCCAAAGCCCCCGAACGTGCCAAGCGCGCACGAAGACGTCCCATTCGTGAAGGAATGGATTCGGGGATCTCAATAGAGGCGCTTTCCGTGCGTTCCTCTTCAATTTCCGAGGTCGGGGTCTCCTCGGGCGAAGACACCTGCTCGACAGAAGGGGCAGCGACCTCGGAGTGGTCAGCAGTTTGCGCTGCGGGACCATCTCGGGAACGCTGGGCCCCTTCGGCTTCACTTTCCTGAGCTTGCGGAAGCGAAGCCTCGGGGACAACGGAGGTCGATGGGGGCACTTCAGTTTGTGTGCGTGACGACTTGAGCGAACGCAAGACAAACGAAACAGCCGCGACGAGAACGACAATGACGCCCATCAAAATGATGGGGGCCACGGGGTTATGAATAAAGTCCATGACAGCCTGCATAGGTCAATCTTCCCTTAGTGCGCCTCTCTTATGCATCTTTCGAGGTATCGGCCTCAGTTGGGGCGGGCTTCGCGTGTACCCCACGCCTGGTGGCGATATCTTCAATGCGCTCAGTCATTGCTTCAACGGCTTCGAAACCTGGAAGGCCATCTGCCACCATGTACCCACGAGAACCCTTTGAGGACTCAAGGACTACCTTCATATTCTCTTCACGAACGCTAATTTGCGGGATCTGGGCGGGGATTTCTTGTCCGGATTGCTTGCGTAGATGGTCTCTCCACTGATCAGCGCTTCGCCGGTGCAATGCAAAACCTAAAATGACGGCCGAGGCGATGGCAAGCATGACGATCATCGTGACGATGTAGACCGCAATTCCTTCAATCATGCCTTAACTTTCCCATCCCACACGCGACTGTGCCAAGTGGACACGGTTTATTCGTTTCAATCATTAAGGCGCTGAGAAACCACACGCGTCACTCCGTCTCTCATCGTCACGCCATAGAGTGCATCCGCAATCTCCATCGTGCGCTTTTGGTGAGTGATGACAATCAGCTGCGAAGTAGCACGAAGTTCTTTAAATATTTCCAGCAGACGCGACAAATTGATGTCATCCAAAGCCGCTTCGACCTCATCCATCACGTAGAAGGGAGAAGGACGAGCTTTAAAGATTGCAACCAAGAATGCCAAAGCCGCCAAGGATCGCTCTCCGCCAGAAAGCAAAGAAAGTCGCTTGACTTTCTTCCCAGCAGGTCGCGCCTCAATTTCGATCCCCGTATCGAGCATCGAATCAGGATCAGTC
>CALHID010000020.1 GCA_938030835.1 uncultured Actinomyces sp.
ACGCCACCTACCATAGGAGACAAACAGGGGCGCAGGCCGCGCCTGCGCCTCCATCTCATCCGTGCGTGCACACCGCAACGAAAGAACCGAGAGATTCACATCCGGTGAATCACACAGAAAGGACATCATGGATCCCGTAACTCTGCTGCTGCAAAAAGACGGGTCTCGCGAAGAGGCCCTGCGCAACCTCGGCAGCGCCCTCGAGGCCCTCGAGGAAGCGATCGCTTCCTACCGTGAAGCATTCAAGGACGCTTCAGCCATGGGCTGGCCCAAGACCGACCTCATTAAGGCTGGATTCACGGACCCGGCAAAGCTGCCGCGATCACGCAAGAAGAACGACGTGGCCGAATGACCAATCCTGCTAGTTGTGTGCCCCTACCATCAAGGATGGTAGGGGCACACAACTGTCGGGCTCACAGTGAGTAACCCGGGCGCTGGTACGGCTCATACGTCGGTGCCACCTGGGCCGCGTGGTGTTGCACCGAAGATGGTTGCACCCCTACTCCCCCACTAAATGCCGCGCTGGCCACATGACGCGCCCGCCTGGCCTCCACAGGCACGATCGGATGCGCGTCCCGCTCCGCATCAGTCAACGGTCGAACAGCTTGCGCTAAAACTTCCGCAAGCGGCCCCGCATCGCGGAAGTCCTGGTAGTAATAGCGTGCTGCCACAAAGCGATCGCGAAGGTCGTTCGGGTGCCCTGCAAGCGCCTGAGATACTGTCGGCGGCTTGAACGCCTCTGCGTCGATTGAGTGCCCCGCGTGATGCGCCAGATCCGTGAAAAACATGAACTGGGTGCGGGTGTTTCCTTCACGGAATGAGTGCACCTCGTTGAGCGCACCCCACCGTATCGCCAGGTTCTCGACGAACTCGTCATGATCGAGGCCCCGCAGGTAATCCGCGTGCCGGATGTGATCGTATTGCTCGATCGCGGCTTTGCTGAGCTCGGGCCCTGCCGGAAGATACTTGTGCGCCACCGATCGATCGCTCATGTCGACGTCCGGAAAGTTCGACACATCCGGCCCATGCTTGAACAGCGGCCCTGGCATGGGCGCCGTGCGCTCTTGCCCTGCCCAGTCGTAAACATCCTGGAATAGGTGGTAGTGCAGGGCTTTCATGTGGTCGTAATCGAAATGTCCAAGAATCGGCGCGGCCTCGAGCTCAGCTGCGCGCTGCTCGGCATGAATCCGCTCAACAACTGACAGCGCCAGTTGCGAATCAAGACCGTACGGGTACTCGCCGTCCGCAGTGATCTTGTTGCGTAAAACATCCGTGCCTGGAATCAGGTAGTCATCCCATGATCGCTCCATGAGTCACTTCCTGCACTCAGACACAATGTAGCTCTCAACGAGGCGATTGAACTCGTCCTGATCAATCTCGCCCCGAAGTTTCCGGCGCATCAGATCCTCCAGATGCGGATCCTCATTCGGCAGGTATCCAGCCAGGTAGCTTGCCGTCCGCGCACGATCCAGCCCTCGATCAATCTCTTCATCAGTCATCGGCCGCGCATGGCAAATGAGCTCAGTCGGAATAGACATGTGACCTCCTTGTACTACTGGGACACCTGTGTCCCTTACGGCCATTTTATCGCGAAAACACGGCATTTTGTGCACCCGTTCACCATGCGGAGAAGGAGAGCGGAACACTATTCCGGCAATGCCGGTATAGACGGCTATACCGGCATTGCCGGAATAAATCAGTCACAGGTGACACGGAGACGATCCCCTCGAGGCCAAGAGGGTTCGCCTAACTGTCGAGGGTGAGACCTTTAGGAGTCGAGCGATCGCAGCGACACCCTCGCCGTGATCATGCAGTTGACGTGCGAGGTCTCGTTGCTCGTCCGTGAGT
>CALHID010000021.1 GCA_938030835.1 uncultured Actinomyces sp.
GACGTAGAGATCACCGTTGGGACCACCGCCGGGACCGGCCTCGCCCTGTCCGGCAAGACGCAAGCGCATTCCGTCGCCCGCGCCGGCGGGGATATCAATGGTCAAGGTGCGATGCGCACGAACGCGTCCCTGACCGGAACATTCGTGACAGGGGTGTTCAATGACAGTCCCATAGCCCTGACAGGTTGGGCAGGGAACCTGAGTTTGCATGGTTCCCAGCATGGTGCGCTGCTGCTGAATCGAGTACCCCTGTCCCTTACAGGTCGTGCAGGTCACTGCTTCGGTTCCCGGTTCGCACATGGCTCCATGGCAGACTTCGCAGGTCACATAGGTGTTGAGCGAAACCTGCTGATGAGCGCCAAAAGCGGCGTCCTTCAAGGTAATGGCAACCTGAGTCAGCTGGTCGCGGCCCTGGCGAGTTCGCGACGCCGGGCCTTGGTTTCCACCAAAGCCACCGCCAAAGGCGCCGCCGAACATTGTCGTCAGGATGTCACCGAAATCGAAGGACTCTGCACCGAAGCCGCCACCACCACGCGCAGCATCGGGACCACCGATGTCGTACATGCGGCGTTTTTCTGGGTCGGAGAGGGTTTCATAGGCAATCGACACGGCCTTGAAGGCTTCCTCATCCCCGCCGTAATCGGGGTGAGTTTCGCGGGCCTTCTTGCGATAGGCCTTCTTGATCTCGCTCTGGTCGGCGTCGCGAGAGACTCCAAGGATTGCGTAGTAATCGTCGTTCACGAATGTCCTTTTGTAACCCGTTCAGTGTGTGGAATTCAGGAATTTAGAGAGGTACGAGGCCACGGCGCGGACCGTGGACATTGTCGAGGCGTAGTCCATGCGCGTGGGGCCAAGAACCCCCAGGTGCGCCGAGTTTTCTCCGGAGGCATAGGTTCCGGAGACAAGAGAGGTTTCAACGAAAGCATCGTGGCCGTTTTCAGAGCCGATAGACACGTGAACATCGCCGTTGCCTTCATCCATCTCAGCAAAAAGACGAAGAAGGACAACCTGCTCTTCCAAAGCATCCAAGACCGGTGCAATATCGTGGAAATCAACACCGCTGCGCGCAAGATTCGACATTCCTGCCATTGCGATGCGTGAGGTGGGCTCCCCTTGAAGCAAGGTCGCAACGGTTTCACTAATCTCTGTTGCAAATGCAAGCAGCGTCGGGGGAAGTGTCTGAGAGAGCGCCTCACAATGCGCGCGCACCTGAGCAGCGCTCATCCCCTGATAGGCAGCATTAAGAACCGCGCGGACAGCCAAAAGATCATCTTGAGTGACGTCCTGAGGCATCTCACGCAGGCGCTCAAAGACCTTGCCCTGCTGGGTAATGACAACAACCAGCAAGCGTTGATCTGACAGATCAACGCATTCAATTCGGCTGAGCGTCGAGCGCGCATGAACAGGGTATTCAATGAGCGCCACCTGATGCGTCACTTGAGCAAGCAAACGCACGGTATTCATGACGACATCGTCTAAGTCCTGCGCGTGCGCCAGGAAATTTTCGACGGCTTGGCGTTCTGCCGCGCTCATCGGTTTGAGAGTGGACAGCTGATCAACGAAGGCGCGATAGCCCTTATCCGTCGGAACACGTCCCGCACTGGTGTGAGGTTGGTAGATCAACCCAGCTTCTTCAAGGACGGCCATATCGTTGCGAATAGTCGCAGAAGACACCCCGAGGTCTTGAGATTGCGCGATCGCTTTAGATCCGACGGGTTCGCGTGTGTGGACATACTGGGACACGATGGCACGCAGAACGTCCAGACGACGGTCGTTCATTCATCCTCCCTCATTTGGCACTCACACTATCTGAGTGCCAGTTTACCGCGGGATTACCTTTTTCGTCCCCTCATCAACACTTTCCGCCGAGTTATTCCAGCCCCGGCTGCGTCACAAAATCAATAAGCTCTTCAACCCGACCCAAAAGTGCCGGTTCAAGATCCTTGTAGTTACGAACGGTTGACAAGATCCGCTTCCAGCCCTGAGCGATATCCGCCTGGTTTGCGTGCGGCCACCCCAAATATTCCAAGGTTCCGTGCTTAATATCGGTCCCCCTGGGGACATCCGGCCACGCCTTGAGCCCCAAGCGCTGCGGCTTCACAGCTTGCCAAATGTCAACGAAGGGGTGCCCAACGACCAACACTGCGTCTTCCCAACGGATAGATACGGCCTCGGCAATGCGCGATTCCTTGGAGCCCGGGACCAGGTGATCAACCAGGACTCCTGCGCGGACGGTCTTCGTGGGTCCAAAAACCTCAAGGATTTCCTCTAAGTGGTCCACACCTTCTAGAAGCTGCACGGCAACGCCAACATCGGCCAGATCCTCGCCCCACACGTGCTGGATCAGTTCCGCATCATGACGACCTTCAACCCAGATGCGCGATTGCCTGGCAACCCTAGCCACTCGCTTCTCGGGTGCGATCGATCCCGAATTCGTCAGCGCACGGCCACCCGGAGTGGTGAGAGCAGGAGCTTTTTGAGCGGGAGCAGCCTTCGGAGGGAGCGCAATAATCGGCTTGCCTTCCAGCCAAAACCCGCCTCCCAGGGGGAAAGAACGCTTCCGGCCTCGACGGTCTTCAAGCTCAACCAGGTGCACTCCCCCGGATTTTTCGACGCGAGTTACCGCACCAACCCATCCACTGGAAATATCCTCAAGCACCATGCCGTACTCGATGGGTACCTCCACCGAACGCGGTCGACGAGCGCCCGGCCCATCGCGGTGCGGGTCGAATTCAAAGATATTTGTCCCGTACATATCTGAAGTCACCGCACCACACTATGAGTGCGAGCGCCCCTGGCGCGCTTCAACACTCGGAGGTTGAGAAGTTGTGCGGCTCCTAACTGAGTAGGCGAAAAGCCTCAGTAGTCCCTGGAACTCAGTAACCCGGGGAACTCAGTAACCGATGGGATTCAGTAACCCAAAAGGCACCGAGTCACATAATCCGCCAATAGACGTCCCTGAAGGGTCACAATTGCGCGGCCCTGGGCGGCGGGAGCTGCCTCGATGAGGCCTTCCGAGGCCAAAGCCGGGAGGGCTTGGAGGAAAGTATCGCGCTCGGCTCCGGCGCGGGGCGCTTCAACCCCTTCACTGGTGCGCACAGCGAGCAGAACACGTTCCATTTCTCGCGTTTGTGCATCAAGAATTTCACCTGCCTGCGCGGGGGAAAGCCCTTGGGTAACGCGCTGTGCATAGGCGGAGGGATGCTTGACATTCCACCAGCGATAGCGCCCGACATGAGAGTGCGCTCCAGGGCCAAAACCCCACCAATCCCAGTCACGCCAATAGGCAAGGTTGTGCTTCGAGGCACGACGAAGCTGAGTCGAGGGGCAGTCTTCTTCTCCCGATTCTCGCCGGGCAAAATTCGAGATCTCATACCAGGCGTATCCGGCGTCCCCCAGCAGGCGATCGGCGATTTCGTATTTCGAGGCCTCGTCGTCGGGGTCTGGCATGGGGAGTTCTCCGCGGGCTACCTGCGCCCCCATCTTGGTTCCTTCTTCGATGACCAGCGCGTAGGCGCTGATGTGGTCGGGTTCCATCGCGATGGCCTCGCGAAGAGAAACCTCCCAATCCTGCAAGCTTTCGCCGGGGGCACCGTAAATGAGATCAACCGAAACATCCAAACCCAGCTGACGGGCAGCTAAAACAAGCCCGGGAAGTTTTGCCGGGTCATGACGGCGGTCCAGCGTGCGCAAAACCGCCGGAATAGCAGATTGCATACCAAATGACACGCGGGTAAACCCGGCCTCACGCAGACACTCAAGAACGGCCTCGTCAACGCTTTCGGGATTGGCTTCCACCGTGACTTCTGCACCGGGAGCAATCCCAAAGTTCTGGCTGATGCCGTCAAGTAGGCGGGCCAGGGCGGCGGGGTCAAGAAGGGTGGGTGTTCCACCGCCAAAGAAAATGCTCGAGGCCGGGCGCGCAGGCATCTGAGCATCGCTGAGAATCCGCGCGGCTAGGCTCATTTCCGCGAGCGCACTGGAGTCATAGCTCACGCGATCGGCACCGGGACCGAAACCCACCGTGTAGGTGTTGAAGTCACAATACCCGCAGCGCACCTGACAAAAAGGGACATGGACATAGATCGACAATGGGCGATTAGCGCCCGCTTCTGCGAGCTGCGGAAGAAGTACGCCGTGTGGATCCCAGGACTGGCCGTCGGGCTGTGATGGGCTCATCGCGAGTGTGGCCTAGAGCTCGAGCGGGCAACAACTTGAGAAATCACAACAAGGCTTCCTGTCAGTACCGTCAATACGATGAAGGGCCAAAACCAGCTTGCTGTCAGGTCAAACATGCGCCCAATAGCCCACGGCCCCAACGCACCAAGACCATAACCAAGACTTTGGACGAGGGCCGAAAGCGTTCGCGTCTGCGCCGTGGTGGCCGTGCGTTCAATAACCAGCGTAAAGGTAATTGAGAAGAATGCACCTTGACCCAGCCCTCCGCAGGCGCTCCACACAACCCACCATGAGGGAAGCAGGAGCATACCAAGGGGCATGAGAAGCCACGCACAAGAAACTATCCCCAGGATTGTCGAGGTTTGGCCGCGGATCAGTCGCTGAACGGCCATCATCGTCAGAGGGGCGATGACTCCAATGACGTGGTAGATCGAGGCAGCAAATCCGGCATCAGTGCTGTTCATCTGCAGCATTTCTGCCAAGATTCGCGGCAGCCATGCAGCAACACCGAAATAGCAGAAAGTATTGATTGCAAAAGCAAGCGCCATGAGCCAAGCAATCGGCCAGCGATAGATTTCCGAGGCCGTGGCCGCTTCGCTGGTGACAAGTGCGTCGTCTGAGCGGACCTTCCACCCGGCCTTACGCGCCAGAAACGGCCGGATTCCGGGGTGCTTGAGGGGATAGACGATCAAGCAGGCTACTAGGGCCAACAGAGCTGGACCAACTCCCCATACTCCCGCAGCGCCTTGCCAACCGATATAGGCGACGAGGGGAAAAGTGAAGGCCGTCGAAGCCGCGATCGTCACATCGATCATCGTGGAGTAAACGGCGGTCATGATCCCTGCGCGGTGGCGAAAATCCCTGCTAATCAGCATGGTGATGACAAGATTTCCTGCTGTTGTTCCAAGACCAATCAGGAAGGTCCCCAGAAAAAGGGTTGAGCTGAATCCCAAAGAGCGCACGATCGCGCCTGCGATGACGATTGCTAATCCAAGTGACACAGCTTGGTTGAGCGCAAAGCGGCGAAGGACAATCGAGGTCAGCGGGGTAAAGAAGCCGAAGCAGAAGACGGGGATAGAAGTGACCAAGCCGGCCTCGGCCGCAGAAAGTCCCAGCTCTTTTTGAACAACGTCAATGATCGGAGGCAGCGCGGTGATGCCTCCCCGCAAAGAGCCGGCAAGAAGGATGAAGGCGCTGAGAATGACGAGGATCCACACGAACCTACGCTGGAAAAATCGCGCGTAAGCACCCTGTTTCACGGCAAGCTCTTTCTTCGTTGTGACCGTACACACCCGTCAGCAATGTTTTCACAGTTCGCGAAGGAAATCACCTAGCGTATAAATTCCCCCCGGGCAGCGGGTACAACTCGAAAAGAATACGACCGTGCCCGCTTCCTCTTTCGAGGAAGCGGGCACACGTTGCGGACCGAGGCGGGACATTCTCGGTTCATCGAGGAAGCCCCGCCCCGCGCGTTCTCGAGAGAACGCATCTTCACTCTTCGCAGATCCGCCTATCGCGAAGAGGAAGCCGGCGTTTCACGCAAGGTGAAAGCTCAATGCATCAGACAGCATATAAAACTTTGTCAACCACGTGAAATATTGACACCCAGAATGTCACGCGAATCTCTTTGTGACATGGGAGGAAAGGATGATGATCGCGCAACGATTTGGGCTCCGATCGTCATCATTGTCGAGGCACGCGAACTCCGACGATGTCATGAGCCCTGCGCCCCGCGTCAATGCCTCGGGTTTCAAAATGGGTAACGACTCGCCCCTCGTAGCGGGGAGCAAATCCGCCGCGCGCAGGTTCGGGATCTTCTGGATCAGGTCTTTGCCCTCGATAGGGATTTTCAAAAAGCGGGCAGGCTTCGACGACATCACGCATTTGCCATGCGTAATTGTCCCAATCGGTTGCAAGACGCCACACTCCCCCATCACGAAGGACTCGGGCAACTTCTCTAGCGAACTCATCACTGACAAGTCGCCGCTTGTGGTGACGCGCCTTTCGCCACGGGTCAGGGAAGAACGTCCAGACCTCATCAAGGCTCGCATCCGCTAAAAGGAAGGGAAGGGCTTGGGCTGCATCGGCCTCGAGAACACGAATATTGTCGACGCCGGCTTCTACAGCCTTTGAAACCAACTTGGCAATCCCGGGAACCCACACTTCGAGCGCAAGATAATCACGATCGGGATGAGCAGCAGCCGCAGCAATGATCTGTTCGCCCGTTCCCGAGCCGATCTCCAAAGTCAGCGGGGCACTACGACCGAATAGTTCCACGGGGTCAAGTCGAAAATCTTCGGCAACGGTCGTGTAACCAATACCTCGGCGAGGCTCAATGACGTAACGCTCGGCGTGAGCATCCCACGTCCGCGCAAGGTTTGGGGGAAGCTCACGACTGCGCCTAGTGAAGGATTTGGTCCGACTCATGAAGACGGTGCCCTCGGGCGCGTCTCCCGGTCGGCGACCATTGCGGATATTGGCACCGGCGGACTGAGCGATATCAGCAGCCTGTGCTGCTGCCCCGCCCACGGCCTCGTTATCCTCTGCCACGATCATTTCTTTCCGGTGGGCACGTCAGAGGTCAATGCAGCGATGAAGGCCTCTTGGGGCACGTCCACACGCCCGATCGACTTCATACGCTTCTTGCCTTCCTTCTGCTTCTCCAGCAGCTTGCGCTTACGGGTGATGTCGCCGCCGTAGCACTTGGCAAGCATGTCCTTGCGAAGAGCCTTGATGTTCTCGCGGGCAATAACGCGCGCACCCACTGCAGCTTGGACAGGGATTTCGAACTGTTGACGAGGGATCAGTTCCTTCAAGCGCTTCGTCATCCGCAGACCGTAGGCATAGGCCTGGTCCTTGTGGACAATCGCACTGAAGGCATCCACGCGGTCACCGTTGAGCAAAATGTCGACCTTCACTAGGTCGGCAACCTGCTCGCCGCTTTCGTGGTAGTCCAACGATGCATAACCGCGAGTGCGTGACTTCAGGTGATCGAAGAAATCGAAGACGATCTCTGCCAGGGGCAGCTGATAGTGCAGCTCAACGCGGTCCTCAGAGAGGTAGTCCATTCCTCGCATGGTTCCACGGCGATCTTGGCACAGCTCCATAATCGTGCCCGTGAATTCAGTCGGAGTCAGGATCGTTGCATTAACAACTGGCTCACGGACTTCAGAGATCTTCCCTTCGGGGAATTCTGAGGGGTTATCGACCTGGATTTCGGTCCCATCTTCAGCAACGACCTTGTAGACAACGTTCGGTGCTGTGGCAATCAGGTCCAGCTTGAATTCACGCTCTAAGCGTTCGCGGACAATCTCAAGGTGGAGAAGGCCCAGGAAGCCGCATCGGAAGCCAAAGCCCAGTGCCGCACTGGATTCGGGTTCGAAGGTGAGCGCCGCGTCATTGAGCTGAAGGCGCTCAAGCGCGTCTCGCAGATCCGGGAAATCCGATCCATCGACCGGGTAGATGCCCGAGAAAACCATGGGCCGTGGATCACGGTAACCGGCCAACGGTTTCTCGGCGCCGCGAACTGCCAAAGTCATGGTGTCACCAACACGGGATTGGCGAACATCTTTCACGCCGGTGATGAGGTAGCCAACTTCACCTGCACCAATTCCTTGCGAGGGCGTTGGTTCTGGTGAAATAACACCAATCTCAAGAAGCTCATGGGTCGCGCCCGTCGACATCATTCGGACGCGCTCGCGGGTGGAGAGCATGCCATCGACAACTCGGACATAGGTAACAACACCTCGATAGGTGTCGTAGACAGAGTCGAAAATCATCGCTCGGGTCGGGGCATCGGGGTTGCCCGAAGGCGAGGGAATCTGCCGGACGATCTCATCAAGAAGGGCGGGAACACCTTCACCTGTTTTGCCTGAAACTCGCAGAACTTCGTCTGGGTCGACGCCAATGAGCTGACCAATTTCCTGGGCGTACTTTTCAGGCTGAGCTCCGGGAAGGTCGATCTTGTTCAGCACTGGGATGATCGTGAGGTCATTTTCCATGGCTAGGTAGAGATTTGCCAGAGTCTGGGCCTCAATCCCCTGTGCGGCGTCAACAAGGAGAACCGCGCCTTCACATGCGGCCAGGGATCGCGAAACCTCGTAGGTGAAGTCGACGTGTCCGGGGGTGTCGATCATATTCAGCGCAAAAGGTTCACCCTCATAAGCCCACGGCATACGCACGGCCTGACTTTTGATGGTGATGCCGCGTTCGCGCTCAATATCCATACGATCCAAGTACTGATCGCGCATATCTCTGCTAGCGACCACACCGGTGAGTTGGAGCATGCG
>CALHID010000022.1 GCA_938030835.1 uncultured Actinomyces sp.
CGACTGGATCAGAAGGATGCTGAGCATAGACAACCCTGGGATAGTTCCAATCGCCGAGTTCGCGACCGTAAACATCTGCCCATAGATTCTCTGGAACATTCACGAAACGTACGTGGCGGCCATTTGCAACGACGGGCGCAACCTCGGGACTGCCTCGGTGACGGATGGCAGTCAGTTCAGCGTGCATCGGCGTAAATGCAGGAGTTCCCACCCAGAGCGCACCGTCGGTCCGACTTAAAACATCGACAATTCCCGAGAAGACATGTTGCGAGGCGTAAGCGCCTAAAGATTCTCCACAGGCGAAAAGTGCTGGCCTACGGTCTTCCGGAATCTCATCGACCGCACGACGAATCGTTTCAAAGAGAATGACCGCTGCTTCTTCAGAAACATCCAGATCCGTCAGGAAGTTAATCGAGGAGGGAACGAAGGAATACTGCATCGAAGCCGTCGCACAATTCCCACGAGTCAAGTACTCCAGGGGTTGAACCTGCCATTCATCAACCCATCCAGATCCCGTCGAAGTAGCAATCAAGATGACAGCGCGATCAAAAGCACCCGTCCGATGCAATTCTTCGACAACAAGGTCAGCGGCACTTTGCAGGCTCTGCCCTTCTTCTGGCATCCCCGCATACACGCGAATGGGCTCCATAGCCGAGCAACCCGTGACGGCCTCGATGTCGGCGCGACTAGGGCCTCGACCAAGAAAAACGCGACCCTGCCCGCCCACGGCACGCCAAGAGGAACGCGACTGCGGCGAACCCGAACGCTCAGGCACCTGGGGCTGGACAATCCCCTTCGCCGTGCGGTTATTCATCTTTCGCGCATGACGGGTGAAGAAGTTAATACCCAGCTTCAGCAGGACCTGCGAGGTCAAGGCGTACACAATGACAACAAGAATGAGCAGGGAAAGAGCCAGCGCGAAGACCATATGCATCCATTGGCTCAGAACAATCACAATCGCCCGGCCAATCCACTGAAGTCCCCAGGCAACCCCGAGCAAAGCCAGCATCAAGAGGAAGGCGCAGAAAGTCCCGAGGAGGTATTCCCCTAAGGTCTCACCACGCATTCCGACCAGATGATTGGCACGCTTGCGCTCGCGATAGGACTGGAGCAACCAGCGGAGGAACCATAAGAAGAACCCCAGCAGTAGTACAGCCCTAAAAGCAATCGATACCGATTGTGGAGCCGTAATCTCAACACCGAGCCTGGGCACAACCAGGGCATAGAAACGTTGGACCGTTAATCCGACGATGTAACCAACAGCCGAGAGAACGCCAGAGGCGACCGCGTGCCACTGCCATGAACGGGCAAGAAGAGAAGGCGAAACGGATACTCCGTACATCACCAGCGCGCCGACGACGCCAATTAGTGAAATATCCATGCCACCTCCTCTGAATATGTCTTATTCTGCCCGATCTGCAACCCAGACGAGCGTGAAATAGGGCAGTTTCACAGTGGAGTGAGGCTCAAAGCCCAGGTGTTCATAGAGGTACCAGCGCAGATTTTCTTGCATTTTTTCGCGCCCCGCAGCGGTGGAGCGCAAGTAGGAGGAGCGCGTTGTCCCCAGCTCCATAATGGCTTCGGGGGTCATGGAATCATTCCAATCGAAACGATTCAATACCGGTTGGGACCAGTGCTCTCCCACGGTCGGAGGACGGTCGGGGCGGTGAACATCACCCGATCGCATAATTCTCGTGAGCCTGTGGACCCATGGGATTGTCACGTCCAATTGATTCCACACAATCATCAACTGTCCACCGGGACGCACAATTCGATGCATTTCTTGCCCCGCCGCCTGTGGATCCACCCAATGCCACGATTGTGCAAATACGGCGCGGTCAACACTCGCGTCCGGTAGCCCAGTTGCTTCAGCGCAGGCATCAACGACCTGCAGGTTGTGATCGTGTCCCAGGAGCTCCACCAGTTGTTCGCGCATTGCCTGAGCTGGCTCAACTGCGATCACCTTCGCTCCGCGCTCAAGAAGCTCCGCGGTCAGTTTTCCCGTTCCCGCACCGACATCCGCGATGGTGATTTCCGAGGCCTTCTCCCCCGCAAGAATCGTATCGATCGCCTCGCGCGGGTAGCTTGGGCGAACAGCACCATAGGAATCTGTCGCGTGTTGAAAGGGATTGGTCACGAGTGAAGCCTAGTGGATTGTCCTCCGAGATGCCCGAACCTGAACCCGCTGCCCAAGAGAAGGGATTGGATGACCGAAGGGAACCCGCATCAACTCTGGTTCTGCATCCGAAGAAGATTCCAGTTGAACGGGAACCACAGAGAATCCTCGTCCGCGGCTCAGCACAGTTCCGCACACAAGCGCCCAGAGCTCGCCTTCTTGTTCAGCAAGCTCCAGTTCTTCCTTCTCAACTCCCAAAAAGCGCGCAACTTCAGCGTCTCCCGGGTCCTCCCACACGGCCTCGGGACTATCAAGGCGACGAAGGTGCCCGGCAATCATCACGCCAATCTGATCGGCGACGGTAAAAGCCTCATCCTGGTCATGGGTGACATAGATGCTCGTGATTCCCTCGCCCGTGATAATTTCACGCAATTCGATGGACAGACTTTCGCGCATCGAACGATCCAGCGCCGAAAGCGGTTCATCCAAGAGAAGAAGACGAGGCCGCGGGGCCAAGGCGCGGGCCAGCGCCACTCGCTGCGCCTGGCCTCCCGAAAGGGAATCGATACTCCGCGGGCCAAAACCTTGCAAACCGACAACCTCTAAAACCTCTGCAACGCGCGCAGAACGCTCGGCTGCAGGAAGACCGCGCAGGCCGTAGGCGACATTTCCTTCAACACTGCGATGCGGGAAGAGCTGCCCGTCCTGGAACATCAAGCCAAAACCGCGCCTATACGTAGGAAGGCGAAGAATCGACTGTCCATTCCACTGAATATCGCCCTGCTGAGGACGTTCAAGGCCCGCGATCGCGCGCAACAAAGTCGACTTTCCACATCCACTGGGGCCTAGAAGCGCAGTGATTTGGCCGGACTTGAGAGAAAAAGAGACACTATCTACCGCGCGGAAAGAACCGTAATCAACGCTCACATCGATGCACTCTAAAGCCGTCGAATCGCTCATAGCTTGTCTCCAATCTCCGCTGGACGCAGCCATTCCATACAGGTAATCAGCAGTGCGCACACCGCTGCAAGAAGAACGCAAGAAGCCATCGCCACACCTTGATCTAGGGCATCAGGGCGTGAAATCAAACGGTAGATGACCACGGGAAGAGTCACTGCATCCCCCTTGGCAAGGAAAGAGGTCGCGCCAAATTCACCCAATGACGTCGCAATCGCAAAACCCGCAGCAATACCCACTGAACGCGCAAGGACCGGTCCATCGATTGTTACCAAAACTCGAGAATCACTGGCCCCCAAACTTGCCGCAGCTTCGCGGAGTCTAGGGTTAATTGCTCGCAAAGAGGGAGCGATCAGGCGAACAACCAGAGGAAGAGCAACGACGGCCTGCGCACAGGGCACCAAGATCCAGGAACTGCGCAGATCCAGAGGCGGACGATTCATGGTGATGAGGAATCCAAAACCCACCGTCACGGCAGATACTCCCAGAGGAAGCATGAAGACGCTTTCCACCACAGCCAATGCACTTCGTCCCACTCGTGAACGGGGGTGACGCGTGACAAGAAGAACCACGCAGACGCCCACACTCAAAGCAATAACCATTGCGACAAGGGCGACAAGAAGCGAATGTCCCAAAGCCTGCAGGGGCGAGACACGAAGAGCGGGGCTGAAGGAAGAATCTGCCAACTTCACGTAGTGCTCAAAGGTCAAACGGCCTCGTCGGTGAAGGGAACGCCACACCAGTGCAGCCAGGGGCAGAAGGACAAGCACGCAAATAACGAGACCACTGAAAATCAGTGCCCACAGATCCCCCGCGCTCACGGACCTCTCTGCCCGAGGCGCACCCAAAGTTGCCGCGTTCTTCCCACGCCTGCGCGCGGCCTCGGCAATGATTAAGGACAGGGCGATGACGACCAACTGAACGATAGACAGCACCGAGGCACTGCGAAGATCCAAGAACTGCGTGGTGAGCATGTAGATCTCGGACTCGACGGTCGTCAGTTTGGAGCCACCCAAAATCAGCACGATCCCGAAGGAAGTTGCGCAATACAAGAAGACCAACGAGGCCGCAGAGGCGATCGCGGGAAGGAGCGCCGGAAGGGTGACGCTCAGGAAAACTCGGCGTGGAGGAGCCCCCAGACATGAGGCAACCTGAGCGGGACGCTCATCTAATTGCGCCCAAAAACTGCCAACATTTCGCACAACCAGCGAGTAATTGAAAAACACCATCGCCGCGACGACCGCGGTCATCGTGCCATCTAGCCCCAAGAAACCTAGCCATCCCTGAGGAGCAAGAAGAGAGCGAAAAGCAACACCCACAACGACTGTCGGCAGAACAAAAGGCACCGAAATGACTGCGCGAAGAAAACGACGTCCAGGGAAACGACAGCAGTACAGGGCGTAGGCGCCCGGAATCCCCAGAATCAACGAAAAAGTCGTACCCAGAAGAGCCATCCACAGGGTGCGGCCAATGACTTTCCAGGTTCGAGAAGCCCCCAAAAGCTCACCTAGGCCCGAAAGGTCAATCCCACCGCCATCAGCACTAAATCCCTTAGCGATAAGAGTCGCCGCTGGCCACGCAAAAAACAGCGTAAGAAACGCCAGGGGGACGCCGAGAGCCACTGCCCCGGCGCCCACCCTAAGCGCACGCTGCCGAAAATCTGTCACCCAAGAACCGTTTCTTGCCAGGTCTTGAGCCAAGCAGTCGAATTCTTCTCAATTTCCTGGGGATCAACACGCAGGGGCTTATCGGCCAGAGGGCCAAACTTTTGCAGGGCCTCGGGCGCCTGACCCTTGTAGGGGTGCATGTAGGTTGCCTTCGAAATTGCGCTCTGGACTTCGTCAGAGAGCAGGAATTCGATGAACTTCTTTGCTCCTTCGGGGTTCTTCGCACCCTTGAGGACACCGGCATATTCAACCTGGCGGAAGCAGGTATCGGTGATGACACCGGTCGAGCTTTCGGTTCCTGCATCATTGACCGCATAGGCGGGAGAAGAACCGTAGGACACCATCATGGGGTAGCTGCCCTTGCCTTCACCGGCGCTGTAGTCAACGTTGAATGCCTGCGACCAGCCCTCGGTGATCTTCACGCCGTTGTCCTTGAGTGACTTCCAGTACTGGACGTACCCATCGGGACCAAACTTTGCGATCGTTGCCAACATGAATGCCATTCCGGGAGTCGAAGAAGCCGGATTCATGGCGACGAGCATGTTCTTGTATTCGGGCTTCGCCAGGTCTTCGAAGCTTGTCGGCACGGCAAGCTGGTGGTCGGCGAACCACTTCTTGTCGTAGTTCACGCAGACATCGCCGCGATCGATGGGAACCAGACCGGGTTCGCCCTGGAAATTGTCATCTGCGTTGGGCGAGGCGATATGTGCATCCTCGATGATTCCCTGACCGCCAATACGGGTTGAAACCGTATTATCTAGGCCGAAAACGGCGTCCCCCAGGGGCGCATCCTTGGTGAGAACCAGCTGGTTGGCCAGTTCCCCACCGTTACCAATCGCCTGGATTTTCGCGGTGATTCCGGTCTTCTCATGGAACTTATCTAGAAGGTCCTGGGGGAAGTCGAATGAATCGTAGGCAAGAATAGTGACGCTTTGGTCACCCTGTGCCGAGGCCGTACCAGCCTGTGTTGCGGCAGCATCTTTAGTGTTTCCCGCGCAAGCTGCAAGAGAGCTTGCTGCAACCAAAAAAGTTGCGGTTGACGCAATTAAACGGACGCGACGGTGCGTCGAAAAAGTAGACATTTTCATCCTCCGCTAATGGTGGAGGGCTGGACGGCCTCGGGGGAGGCAGTCTGGAGATTGCGACTTCCTACGCCGGCATAATCCGGATCAGGTGTAAGGGTCTGCATTCGCACTCTCAGCCCACGGTGGGCTCCCCTGTCTTACCCAGCAAGCATAGCGCATCAAGCTGAGAGGGATGTACGGCCTCGGCGCCCCAGAGAACGGTGGCGGCGGATCACACCAACCACAGTGATGCCAAGCATCCACGCAGCCGACATCAGCAGTCCCTGCAGACTCTCAGTTTCCAGGGAAAGGACGACGACCATTGCAGCAATGAAGGCTATAAACAGCCAGGCCGAGAAGACACCGCCAGGAAGCGGGAAGGTCGAGCTGCGATGTTTGTTCGGGTACTTGCGCACGTAGAACAGGTAGGCGATAACAATCAAAACCCATACAACCATGAAGAGGGTTGCCGACATTGCGGTGACCACGGTGAAAACGCTCAGGATTGAATCGCCAAAAGCCAGAAGAACAGCGGCGGAAAGCAAGAACACACACGACAGGAAAAGTGCATTCTGGGGGACGTGGTGCTTGGATAGACGACCAAAGAAGGGGGCCGCATCACCTTGAAGTGATAGGGAGAAGAGCATCCTCGAAGTTGAGTAGATCCCCGAGTTGGCCGACGAGGCCGCAGAAGTCAGCACCACCAAGTTCACCAGTGAAGCTGCCGCACCCAGTCCCGTCATTGAGAACATCGTGACGAAAGGCGACTGGGTCTTATCAATCTGATCCCAGGGCGTCACCATCATGATGACCGCAAGAGAGCAGATGTAGAACAGAACAACACGAACGGGAATCGAGTTGATTGCCTTGGGGAGAGTTTGCGTGGGGTTCGAGGTTTCGGCAACGGTCGTCCCAACGAGCTCGATACCAACGAAAGCGAAGACCGCGATCTGGAAGCCACCCAGGAATCCGCTCAGTCCCGTTGGGAATAGGCCTCCGTGACTCCACAGGTTCGAGACCGCCGCGGTTGTGCCGTTGCTGTCGCGCATTCCGATGGCAATCATCACTAAGCCGACCACAATCAGCGCAATGATCGCAACGATCTTGATCATCGCGAACCAGAATTCGGTTTCTCCGAACGCCTTGACGGTCATCGCATTGAGTGTGAAGAGAAGAAGGGCCGTGGCAAGGACCGGAACCCACGCGGGGAGGTTCGGGAACCAAAAACGCACGTAACCGGTGATGGCAACGACGTCAGCAATACCCGTTACAACCCAGCACAGCCAGTAGGTCCATCCCATGACAAACCCCAGGGTTGGGCCAAGGAAGTGTCGAATGATATCGGCGAAAGTACCGTATCTCTTGTCCGAAAGGAGGATCTCGCCCATCGCACGCATGAACAGGAAGAGCGCGCTGCCGATGATCAGATAGACCAGAAGGATCGAGGGGCCAGCCGTTGCAATGGTCTTTCCGGAGCCCATGAAAAGGCCGGTACCGATTGCCCCGCCAATAGCGATGAGCTGGATATGGCGGTTCGTTAGATTGCGCTGAAGCTCGCGGCCCGAGGCGTCGCCGAAGCTCTGCTCATCGTGTTCGCTGGTGCTCATTGTGATCCGTTCTCTCAGTTGAGTTTTCCACGCTAGCATGCCCCACCGGGTTAGATGGGAGAAAATGGCTTGTATGAGTGAAGTGATGATTTCCGTCGCCAATGTTCCCACCGAGCGTGCACGTCGATACGGGCATCAGCTTGCCTCTCACATGGGGCGAAAAATCGACGCACAGTGGGATGAGGATTCAGCGTGCGGAATGCTGATCTTCACTCGCGAGGGGATGCCCGGCGGTGAGTGCGCAATCTCGTGCACAGACCAGCACTTGCGTCTTGAGCTGAAGACTTCTCCCGAGGCCGTGGAGCACCTTGAGTTTGTCGTCGGGATTCACCTGGCTCGCTTTGGGTATCACGACGGGCTTGAGGTTGTGTGGATGAGGAAGAATCCGAGCGATGGTGAGGAAGCTCCCGGAACCACGCAGGGCCCCTTAACAGCAGAGGATATTGAGCGTCACCGACGCTCTAAGTAATCCTTCGCGCTGTCAACGGCCTGGTCCCACAAGCCAGCTTCGTCTTCCCAAAGCTGGTAGGCCTCGTCTTCATCTTCACTGAGGGCGGCAATTCCTGATTCCTCAACGTGAAGAGCGATCTTGCCTTTTTCTTCCGAGAGTGAGACCTCGATAGTCGTCAGTGTTTCTTCGGGGAATTCATCACTGGCCACGGGGTACCAGCGGAATCGCACAACATCCATGGGGTCTTCATCGAGTTTCTCGACAAGCCACGTTCCCGCTTCCGGGTCAGTAACGTGGTACAGCCCGTCATCGCCGTGCTCAACATCATGGTCTCCCAGCGGTCCATCATTGATCCACCAGCCGGGCTCAGAGACCAAGGCCCAGGCATTCTCGATGGTGGTGTCAATGAGCACGTCGGCTTCAACACTATCCGTGTTCTGACCGGGGGTTTCTGTTTCGTCATCACCGAAGAAGTCCATAGCTCAACGTTAGCGAGCCAAGGCCCAGCTGCCAAGGCCAGCGAGGAAATTGGCGACAGAGCAGACCTCTACGGACCTAGCCGGTCCCAGTCTTTTCGACGCGGTCTTTGAAAAACCAGCGATTCTAAGAATCAG
>CALHID010000023.1 GCA_938030835.1 uncultured Actinomyces sp.
TGGCTTTCAGCAGAAACCTGCTCTGATTGCGCGGAATCCGCCGCAAACTCTTCTGCTGGCGCAGTTGAAGACTCGGTGACATTGTTGCTTGGATGTTGAGGTTTGAGGGCGACAGCCGGACCAAACACCAAATCGATTCCCATAAAACTAGCATTAATGACCAATTCGCTTCGGACCTGCTGATCTGGACCTAACCATCCGCGAGCACTGGGACGCCCACAGACAATCACCGGAGTCCCCTTTTGGACACTTCGCGCAATATTTTGCGCTAAACGATCCCATACACACACCGTGTACCACTTCGGATCACGCTCTTCGTATTGGCCCGCATCCGTGATGCGCCACTGCGGAGCGGCCATTCGAAAGCGCAAACCCTTAGTTCCATTTTGCGCATTCATACTGCTCAGATCCGAACCGATCCGACCGCGAAGAACAACGCTTCCCTGGTTATCCATTATTTGTCCTTTCCTTGAAAACCCCAACATGGGGATGTACCCACTGTGCAGGGGAAAAGGACCTAAAGAAAGACCGGTAGCAGCGTCTGTGGAAAACGCCGATACCGGTACATTCTGTGGATAACTATGGTGATTAGTTCTCTTCTTCGCCAATCTTTGGAATACCAAGTTCAACCACTTCGCGTGCTACCTCACGGGCTTGTTCGCGAGTAATCGGCTCATGTGGGAAAAGAACTCGGCGATAGTATTCGAGTTCTTGAATTGACTCAAGAATGTCTGCCAAGGCGCGGTGCCCACCGTGCTTAACGGGAGCTTCCTCAAAAGCCTTGCGGTACCAGCGCTTAGCCAATTCCTTAATCGAGGAAACATCAACCAGACGGTAGTGAAGGTGGTCAATCACCAAGGGCATATTGGCTTCAAGGAACATCTTGTCTGTCCCCACTGAGTTTCCTGCAAGCAGCGCCTTTTTCGGGGTGGGGACAAAACGTCGGATATAGTCAAGAACCTGCTGCTGAGCATCTTCCATAGTGGTTCCGGAAGGCAGCTCATCCAAGAGGCCGGATGACGTGTGCATCTGGCGAACAAAATCATTCATTCCCTCCAAGGCTTCAGCCGGAGGGGTAATCAAGACGTCAATACCGGGATCGACAATATTGAGATCCGCATCGGTAATCACAACCGCTACTTCGATCAAAGCATCACGAGTGACGTCCAATCCGGTCATCTCGCAATCGATCCATACCAATGGTTCTTTCAAATCACTCACAGCTTTAAGTGTAAGCGTATGAATAGGATTTCACTGTCTGGCTTCTCAAAGTCCACGCTGGTTCACTGAGCTACGATAAACCTGACTACGACACGAGGAGTACGCATGACAACGGACCAGTTCCCACTTTCTCCAGATCTCATCGCTCAGGCTTCAGACATTTTGAGTGAGGTCGTTGAGAAAACCCCGGTCATGCTTTCAGAGCGACTCAGTGACCTTATTGGCGTACCGGTCTACCTCAAGCGCGAGGATATGCAAAAGTGCCGTTCTTTTAAGGTGCGCGGCGCCTATTTCCGAATGAGCACCTTGAGCGAAGAAGAGCGTCGCAGAGGTGTTGTCTGTGCATCCGCAGGTAACCACGCGCAAGGCCTGGCCTATGCGTGCGCGCAGCTCAAGGTGCGTGGAACCATCTACCTTCCCTCAAACACACCCAAGCAGAAGCGCCAGCGCATTGAAACCATTGGCGGCGACTGGGTGGAGCAGGTCATTGTCGATGGAACATTCGACCGTGCCAATGCTCAGGCTCAAGAAGCCGCGCGTCATTCGGGACGAACCTACGTGCATCCCTACGATGATCCCTGCACCATTGCCGGTCAGGGCACAATCGCTGTTGAACTGGAAGAGCAGGTGCTTTCCGAGGCCGCGGCAGTTTTGGTCCCAGTTGGCGGCGGCGGCTTGCTCTCGGGAATCGCAACGTGGATCCGTTCTCGTTTCCCCGATATCAAGATCTACGGTGTGGAGCCCACAGGAGCCGCTTCCATGGCTGCAGCAATGGAAGCGGATCAGATTGTTTCCTTACCCTCTGTTGATCCCTTCGTTGACGGAACCGCTGTTGGGCGTGCTGGCGAGCTCCCCTACTCGATTGTTAAGGAGCTGGTCGACGACATCTTGGTCGTTCCCGAAGGCGCTGTCTGCACGGAGATGCTTGATCTGTACCATTCTGACGGCGTGATCGCGGAACCAGCAGGCGCGTTGGCCTCTGCTGCGGCACGCATGTATTTCTCCGATCCAGAGCAACGCAATGAACTCCTGGGAGGAAATGAAGGAGCGATTGTCGCAATTGTCTCCGGTGGAAACAACGACATGACGCGCTACGCAGAAATCATGGAACGCTCACTGCGACACGAAGGCCTGCGTCACTATTTCCTAGTCACTTTCCCCCAACAGCCCGGTGCGCTTCGTAGCTTCCTCGAAGATGTTTTGGGGCCTGGAGACGATATCGTGCACTTCGAGTACACGAAGAAAAACAACCGCGATTCGGGACCGGCATTGGTCGGGATCGATTTGGCTGATCGAGAGGATATTACGGGGCTGCGTGCACGTATGGAGGCTTCTCCCCTCCATGTTGAAGAGCTGCGTCCCGACTCTGAAATTTATCGTTTGGTGATCTAAGCACATCACCCTGGGCACCCGGCAGGATCTTAGGGAAACACCCTCCTGTCCGGGTGTTTTTATGCTGCAAGGGTATGGACTCGGGTATTGCTGACGCGGACGCTGGGAGTTGAGTTAAAGCGGTAGCCCTGGCCGCGCAAGGTCGAGATGAGATCAGCCTCGGGGAGCTTAGCGCGAAGGCGGCGGATATGCGCATCGATAGTGCGGGTCTGGGATTCAAGACCTTCCCCGTACCATACCGATTCCAGCAGTTCTTCTCGGGAAACGATCTCATCGGCATGTCCAGCAAGGTAAGCCAAGAGTTCGTATTCCCTGTTGGAAAGCTTGACCGAATTCCCGTAGACCTCCAGACGGTGGTGATCAAGATCGATATGCGTCGATGCCGGCGAGAGCTTCAGTCCTGCCAAAATATCGAGGAATTCTTGGAAAGAAGTAGAAGCAGAAGAAGTGACAGTTTCAGGGGTGTAAACAAGAGCCATGATGTATCCAAACTATTTTGGTACCGCACACACCACAGTCAGCGTGGTTCTTTAAGCGGTAGCGATTGACGGGTTGAAAGGTCAATCACATACACATTCGCGAGCACATGGAGCCGCACATGGGGCGGCAGGTCATGGTCGCGTGAAAAGTCATGACTTTAGTCTATCGAATGATACAGATGTGTCAAAACGAAAGAATGTGAGGGTGGAAACATGGGAATCAAACCCGCATTTCCACCCTCACACAAAGAGCGAACTACTCAGTTCGCAAGCTGCTGACGAACGATTCGAGTCGCCTCAACAAGGTTCTTCAAGGACTCCTCGGTCTCCGCATAGCCTCGAGTCTTTAGACCACAGTCGGGGTTCGACCACAAGTTACGCAGCTCAATTGAATCTGCAGCCAAGGTCAGAAGCTCGGTGAGTTCCCCAACCGAAGGCACACGCGGCGAGTGAATATCCCACACGCCGGGTCCAACGCCATGGCTAAAGCCTTGTTCTGCTAGCTCAGGAAGAACTTCCATGCGTGAACGCGCAGCCTCAATTGAGGTGACATCCGCATCCAGTCCCAAGATC
This sequence comes from uncultured Actinomyces sp., assembly GCA_938030835.1. GTDB lineage: Bacteria > Actinomycetota > Actinomycetes > Actinomycetales > Actinomycetaceae > Pauljensenia. The sequence continues at coordinate 3,666 of CALHID010000023.1, forward strand.
GCATCAAGAATCTGACCGAACTCTGAGTAACACAGGTGGGTGTGAATCTGAGTATCGGGACGCACACCTGCAGTCGCTAGACGGAAGGAATCCACTGCCCACTTGAGGTAATCAGCGTGACGGGTCTGGTCCAAAGGAAGCAGCTCACGCAGTGCTGGCTCATCGACCTGAACGACAGCAATTCCGGCGTCCTGAAGATCGGTGACCTCGTCGCGCAGAGCCAGACCGATCTGATCGGCAACCTCGGCCAAAGGCAGATCATTGCGCGGGAAGGACCAAGCGATGATGGTGACAGGACCAGTCAGCATGCCCTTGACCGGGTGATCGGTCAGCGACTGCGCGTAACGTGCCCATTCAACAGTCATCGCGTGAGGACGGACAACGTCGCCCCACAGAATCGACGGACGGGTGCAACGCGAACCATAAGACTGGACCCAACCATTCTTCGTCGCAGCGAAACCTTCAAGCTGTTCAGCAAAGTACTGAACCATATCGTTGCGCTCTGCTTCACCGTGGACTAGAACATCCAGACCAAGGTTTTCCTGAAGGCGAATCACTGATTCAATCTCTTCACGCATACGCTGCGCGTAGTCCTCATCAGAGAGCTCGCCCTTTGCCCAAGCTGCGCGGGCGCGACGAATTTCCTTCGTCTGAGGGAAGGAACCAATGGTGGTGGTCGGAATGAGGGGCAGACCAAGACGCTCACGCTGAAGCTCATCGCGGACTGCAAAGTCTTCACGCTCACGATCGGCCTCGGTCAAGCGCGCAACGCGCTCACGCAACTCGGGGCGAACCACGCCGGGTGCGGCAGCGCGCTGAGCAAGGACCTCACGGGTCGCTTCAACGGCCTCGGAAATGGAATCCCAACCGTTGTTCACACCGCGAGCGAGGGTGACAACCTCCCCGACCTTCTGGTCTGCGAAGGCAAGCCATGCGTGAAGGTTCGCATCGAGCACAGGATCATCCCACTTCTCCAGTGCGGTGTCATGGGGAACGTGCTGCAAGGAGGTCGAGGTCGAAACGGCGAGCGATGCCGGGTTCAAGGCTTTGGCTGCATCGAGGCGAGCGATCGCGCTATCCAAATCGGTTCGCCAGATGTTACGACCGTCAACAACATCAGCAACCAGAGCAACCTTAGACAGGTCAACTGAGCCGGCCTCGGGAAGAGAACCGCGGCACAGATCCAGTCCCAGGGCCTCGATGCCGGTAGAGGCAAGAGAGGCTGCAGCCTGTGCGCCATCGCCATAACCGATTGCCGCGAAGATTGCGGGACGGTTTTCCAGCTTGGCAAGAGCAGCGAAAACGCGAGTCGAGAACTCAATGAGGGTGGCGCGCTCAACGTGGAGGTTGTCGGAGGCAAGTGCGTGCTCGTCAATCTGAACCCAGGGCGCTCCTGCCTCGGCAAGCTTGGCAAGAACCTCAGCGTAGGCTGCAACAACGTCATCAAGGCGTTCGAAGGGGTTGTACTCCGGAGTTGCCTCGTCAGCCTTCGCGACGGCAAGGAAGGTCACGGGACCAACAAGAACCGGGCGAACAATGGTGCCCTCTTCCTTTGCAGAAAGGAAACGATCGACGATGGTGTGGTCGGCAAAAGAAATCGGCGTATCGGGGCCAATTTCGGGAACCAAGTGGTGGTAGTTCGTGTCGAACCACTTGGTCATCTCCAGCGGCGCAACCTGTGCATTGCCACGAGCCAGCGCGAAGTGCAGATCCAGGCCTTCGAAGGAACGGTAGCGCTCGGGAACCGCGCCCAGAAGTGTGATCGCATCCAGAACCTGGTCGTAGAGTGCGAAAGTTTCGGGGATCGACGCATCATCTTTGCCGAGGCCAAGCTCGACGAGGCGGTCATGAGTCGTCTTGCGGAGCTGGGCTTCCGTCGCGCGGAGCTCATCGGCGGAGATTCGGCCCGCCCAGTAGGCTTCGAGCGCCTTCTTCAGCTCGCGGCCACGACCGATGCGCGGGTAACCCAGGATGGTCGCCGTAGGGAATTGAGTCATTTACTTATCCTTTGTCATCGTGAAATGGACGGGTCAACACTGGCTTGCAGAAACAAGGCCTGCAGCATCGAGCACATCGAGTGCAGGAGCCGCTTTATTGAAGGTATACATGTGGATTCCGGGAGCACCCGAATCATGCAGGTCGCGAGCAAGACGACCTCCGATTTCGACTCCCATGGAATACATTTCTTGTGGTGAGGATGCTGATTCGAGCTTGCGTCGAAGGTATTCGGGGAATACAACTCCGGTCAGTTCGGTCATGCGGTTTACTCGCCGAATATCGGTTGGCGGCAAAATTCCCGGGACGATAGGAATCGTCACGCCATTGGAACGCGCCTTTTCAAGGAAGTTCACATAGGTGTCGGCTTCCCAGAAAAGCTGAGTGATCGCGAAGGAAGCACCCGCAGATTGCTTCACTAAAAGGCGCTCAACCTCTTGAGTTGGTGAAGTTCCAGCCGCCGGATTACCCGCGGGGAATGTCGCGACTGCAATCGTCAAAGGCTTGAAGGCGGCGCGCAAGG
>CALHID010000024.1 GCA_938030835.1 uncultured Actinomyces sp.
CGTCACCGGGATCTCACGGCCACATGCATCCCCGCTGACCCGCGCCTGCGTAACAACCGCGCGTAGCAGGTCGGTATAGAGGTCCCGTTTCCACGGAAGCGCCGCTCCCCCGCCCTTGCGCGTCACTTTGGGAACGGGACAACCGAAGTTAAGGTCAATATGATCGGCGTACTCGCCGTCGATCATGATCTGGGTTGCGCGGGCCATGACCTGCGGGTTCACTCCGTAGAGCTGCACGGAATGCACGCGTTCGGCGGGATCTGGGCGAATCATCGCCATCGTGCGCGCATTGCCCTCGACGAGAGCTCGCGAGGTCACCATCTCCATGACGTACAGACCCGCGGGCGCGTCAACGTGGGGCGTCAGTTCTTCGCGCGCACCGCTTTCTTTCCCGATTTCCGAGGCCGTGGCCGGGCGAGCGCTTTCAGCAGCGCCGGGAAGAGCAGCCGGGCTGGGCGTGCCAGTCAGAGGCGATGGCCCGCCCAAGGCCTCTTCACCAAACATGCGGCACAGACGGCGGAAGGGGGCATCCGTCACTCCGGCCATTGGGGCCAAGACGACGGGAGTAAACAGCCGCAGTGGCCCAACCTGCAAGCAGGCTGGGCCACTAGCGTGAGACTGCGAGGTCACTCAGCAAACTCCCAAGCGCTCAATCAGGTAGGACTTGACCTGGTCGAGCGGGATACGGACCTGCTCCATCGAGTCACGCTCACGAATGGTGACAGCGTGATCCTCAACGGAATCAAAGTCGTAGGTGATGCAGAAGGGCGTACCAATTTCATCCTGGCGACGGTAGCGACGGCCAACAGCACCGGCATCGTCGTACTCGATGTTCCACAGGTCGCGCAGCTCCTGAGCCAGTTCCTGTGCCGGGCCGGTCAATTCTTCCTTACGTGACAGAGGCAGGACAGCAACCTTGACGGGAGCCAGACGCGGGTCGAGCTTGAGGACGACGCGCTTATCGACACCGCCCTTTGCGTTGGGGGCTTCGTCCTCGTGGTAGGCCTCGATGAGGAAGGCCATGAGGGAACGGGTAAGACCCGCTGAAGGCTCGATGACGTAGGGGGTCCAGCGTTCACCGGTTGCCTGGTCGAAGTAGTCGAGCTTGGCGCCACTGGCCTCGGCGTGAACACCGAGGTCATAGTCGGTGCGGTTCGCGATACCTTCAAGCTCGCCCCATTCAGAGTTCTGGAAACCGAAGCGGTATTCCAGGTCAACGGTGCGCTTGGAGTAGTGCGAAAGCTTTTCCTTCGGGTGCTCGTACTCACGTAGGTTATCTTCGGCGATACCCAGGCCCACGTACCACGCCTTGCGGTAGTCGATCCAGTACTGGTGCCATTCTTCATCGGTTCCCGGCTCGCAGAAGAACTCAAGTTCCATCTGCTCAAATTCGCGGGTACGGAAAATGAAGTTACCGGGGGTAATTTCGTTGCGGAAAGACTTGCCGATCTGGCCGATGCCGAAGGGGGGCTTCTTACGTGCCGCGGTCATAACATTGGCGAAGTTGACGAAGATTCCCTGTGCGGTTTCGGGGCGCAGGTAGTGCAGGCCGGCCTCGTCATCAACGGGGCCAAGGAAGGTCTTAAGCAGGCCCGAGAATGCCTTGGGCTCAGTCCACTGACCGCGAACGCCACAGTTGGGGCAGGCGATGTCTTCCAGGGACAGTGAGGATTCGTCAACGCCCTTCTTATCAGCCAGTTCTTCGATGAGCTGGTCTTCGCGTTGACGCTTGTGGCAGTTTTGGCACTCAATAAGCGGGTCGGTGAAGGCCTTGACGTGTCCGGATGCAACCCACACCTCGCGGGGCAAGATTACCGAGGAGTCCAAGCCGACAACGTCTGCGCGGCGGCGAACCATGTAGTTCCACCACTGGCGTTTGATGTTCTCTTTGAGTTCCACACCCAGCGGGCCGTAGTCCCAGGCGGAGCGAGTACCGCCGTAAATCTCACCGCAGGGGAAAACAAAGCCGCGACGCTTGGCAAGAGAAATAACTGAATCAAGACGAGAGGTGGATGGCTGTGCCACGAAAACTCCTTTATTAGGGCTCACCGCACCTGGCTGGCGCAGTGGTCTGTGCATATTTTAGCCGGTGTACGCATAGGGAGCTTGGGGACTGCCAGGCGCGCCAACGATTGGTGACATTTCAGTGAATTGATTTGCTCTTGTTCCCTGTCATAGCATCGATGCGTGCGCACGGTGATCACGTCCTTGGCCTACGCCTTCCCACGCGAGATAGTGATCGTGTGGGTTCTGGCTTTTGCCGTGCGTCTTCTTTTCATGCTTTTTGTCGCGTACAGTAAGTCGCCTTTGGCTCTGAGGTCTTGGCCCTATACAAGCGTCCAAAAATTGGATCCGGCAAATTTCCTGCGATTATGCGCATGGGCATTGACTGCACTACTTGGCGGAATGGCAATTTTTGCCCGGCAACACGGCTTTAGCACGGACATCGTCCTTGCCCTTGGCTGGCTCACAATCGCCTCAGCTCTTCTTATTCCCCTGTGCTATCTCCCTCTGAACTTTCCAACGTGGCTGGATCCCAGATGGTACGACAACGTCCGTAAAGGGCTCGTTGACGAATTAGGGAATCTTCTTCCCCGAGGCGGCGCGCTTCGTGCCAGCACAGAACTCACATTGAGCGGCGGCCAGAAAAGGGAGTTTTCAACTCGGTTGACTCTTCCCCTAGGTTGGCAACAAGTCGAAGAAGCACCTAGTTACCTAACCCCCGCTCCCCTTGCCCCCAGCGTCTTGATTGTTCAAGGCCCTATGGACTATCACCATCTATGTCCACCGACACTGTCAATCTGCGCGACTCCGGCCAGCAGCGAGAAACGTCTGCCTTTAGGGACTTTGAGCGAGGCTATTGCACGGCAGGTTCCGGGGTGGTTCACGCTCGACGAGATCACGCAGAGCAAGCCGAAAGCGTCGCTCATGTGCACGGGTACGTACACTGATGAAGGCGTTTCCTTGACGGCTATTCAATGGTCGTGGGTTGAAAAACTCGATTCCTCAACCTTCGTTACGATGAGCGCTACGGCAACGACCACAACCCATTCCTTTCCCAAATATTTCGACGAGATTTGTCGGATGGTCACGAAGGTGAGCGTGGCGTGATGAGCAGTTTCTTCCTTTCACCCCTCACCCTGCCGATAGCCTCGGTTCCCGCCTTCATTGCCCTCGCAAGCCCCGAAGATTCCGCGCGGGAAGACCTTTCGGGGCAAACCCGGATGGGCCTCGACACTATTTACGAGGCCGATGGCCAGTTGCGCACCCAAGCGAAGGAAGCGCTTGCTGTGATCCGCGAGGCCGATGCTCCTCTCAGTCACCTCTCCCTATCGCCTCGGTTTCATCCCAATCCTCTTCGTAGTTTTTGCTATTTCTTCGCCGCTGAGCAGAGCGCAATTGTTCAAACTGCAGGCGGTTCGGAAACAGCGGAAGTTTTCTGTCATAAGAGCCAGGACCTTCCACGTTTCATCGCCGAGAGATCGCCCTTCCCCTCGCAAAAGAATCGATTTGACGGACCGAAGCGAATCTCTTCTGCTTTCCTCGAGGCAGTCCACCGCGGTGATGTGGAAGATGCTCAAAGGATCCTCTACGAAGATGTGAGCTCAGAAAAGAAGCGTTCTTCCTTCTTGCGACAGGTCAGAGAGGGCCAGTGGGAGTATCACACGTGGACGCAGTGGGAGCGCACTCCAGATGGGTACCGGGCCCGACAGACAATCAGTACGCTCTCTGTTCCTTCGGCGCTCTACCTGGTTGAGTCTTCCTCAATTCCAACATTTTTCCCGCCACTGTTACCGAATTTCACCATTGCGGAGGGAAAAACGAAGATTCCCCTCTCGCGCTGCACCCGCACCGAGTTGTGGAGTCAGTTGGCACGCTTCTTTGCTGTGAACGTAACTACTAGTCACTAGTCGCATGGTAGATATCAGTGTGGGGAGCAACCTGAGTTGCTCCCCACACGTGCAATGTTTGGTCTCCCATTCAGTTGAGGCGGCGCAGGCGACCCGTGGCGGTGAGGCGCCAGTTGGCGATCACGACCGCGAGGGGGATGATCCCCATGAGCCAGAAGGACGGATGCATGGGACCGGTGACTCCCGCCTTATGAATGAGGGTCAGGCCCAGCCACACGGTCGGGACGGCGACGGTAACGGCTCCCACGATGATCGCGATGGCGACTTCCCATCCCCCGCCGCGATGGCGGAACACGTTCGAGCCGAAGCGAGCGGCGGCATCACAGGCGATCCAGAAGGCCACGACGATAAGCCAGATGTCAACGCCGCTCGTGTAGGTGGCTGTCGACATGAAGAACAGGTACGGCTGGATCAGGATGAGCAGCCACCAGATGACACTGCCCAGGGCGATGAACACGACGGAGATGACGTAACTCGAGAGCGCCAGGGTGCGACGCGGTGCTCCACTCAGTGACCCTGCCCGCATGTACGAGATCGTTTGGTTGATGCCTGCGACGAGGAGGAATATCGCCATGACTAAAGCTGAGTTGAGGGCTGCCATATAGACGTTTTCCGAAGACCTACCGCGGGTCACGTAGAAGAACATCGCAATCAGCGCATTAAGGGCGAACTGCGCGAAGACAGTTCCGAGGCAGACGATGACGGCAGGCTTGATGCTGACCATGCCGAGGCGCCAGGCGCTGGGCGCGCGAGAGACGGTGGTTGCGGTGCTCATTGGTCGTTCTCCTGGATGAGGTAGGCGAAGGC
>CALHID010000025.1 GCA_938030835.1 uncultured Actinomyces sp.
CTTCGGTTTCGATCTCGACCCCGATGCGCTCATTGAAGATCTCTCCGTTGGCGCTCAGCAGCGAGTCGAAATTGTTAAAGCGCTGTCGCGTCAGGCAAAGGTCCTTATTCTTGATGAGCCAACGGCAGTGCTCACGCCTCAAGAAACTGACGAACTCATGGCGATCATGCGTCAACTTGCCGAAGCTGGGACCTCGATTGTCTTCATCACTCACAAGCTTCGCGAAGTTCGAGCCGTCGCAGATGAAATTACCGTGATTCGACGCGGTACCGTTGTTGGCGAAGCCTCTCCGCAAGATTCTGAATCAGAACTGGCGAATAAGATGGTCGGCCGCTCCGTCATGATGCGCGTCCAAAAGGCTCCCGCAGCGCCCACCGGTGGGGGACTGGAATTCAAAGCGATCTCCATGGTTTCGCCCCAGGGAGTTCCGCTTCTTGACCACGTCTCCTTCGCGGTAGAACGCGGCGAAATCGTCGCCGTCGCGGGCGTGCAGGGCAACGGACAGACCGAATTGGCGCAAACCGTTTTGGGCCTGTGTACCCCAGATTCTGGTGAAATTCTTCTTGAAGGCGAAGATATTTCTCACGCGGGTCCTCGAAAGTCTTTGGACGCCGGTGTTGGCTTCATTCCCGAAGACCGATCGACCGATGGCATTATTTCTACTTTCTCCATCGCCGAGAACCTGATTTTGGACCAGTACAAGGATTCCTCCTTCGCATCGGGCCCAATGCTCAAGCTGGGGGCAGTTGCGCAGAATGCGCGCGATAAAGAGCAGGAATTCGATATTCGCTTGACCTCAATCAACGATCCGATTTCCTCGCTTTCAGGTGGAAATCAGCAGAAGGTTGTTGTCGCGCGTGAAATGTCAAAGGACCTCAACCTGCTTGTCGCGAACCAGCCGACCCGCGGTGTGGATGTTGGTTCTATCGAATTCATTCACAAGCGCATTGTTGAGGTGCGCGACCAGAACATTCCCGTCCTTCTGATCTCATCGGAATTGGATGAAGTGATCTCGCTGGCCGATCGCATTGTTGTCATGTACCGAGGCCGCGTGATGGGAATCGTTCCCGCGGACACCCCGCGTGACGTTCTTGGTTTGATGATGGCTGGTGTTCCCTATGACGAGGCCGTCGAAGGCGTGCACGAACACGCTGAGGTTTCGGATTCACACGTGGAGGAGAACTGATGACCGCGGTAAAGCGTCCTTCGAAGGCACTGATTGTGTGCCGTCATATCCTGGGATCGCGATGGTTCGTTTCCATCCTTGCGGTTCTTATCGCCTTCGCTATCGGTGCCATTCTGATCGCAATGACCGGAGCATCTGTGGTCGATGCCTACTACGCGATGTTCCGCGGAGCGATCTTTGATCCAACAGCTCGTAGTTTCCAGCGTCAGATCAAACCCCTGACAGAGTCTCTGTTCTTCTCCATCCCATTGGTATTGGGTGGCTTGGGCCTTGCCTTGGGCTTCCGCGCAGGCCTGTTCAACATTGGTGGTAATGGCCAGATCATCTTTGGTGCTCTTGCCGCTGTCTGGGTTGGTTTTGCAATGAACCTGCCGCCCGTCGTTCACACTCTTGTTGCTCTTCTTGCCGCAATGGTTGCTGGTTCGCTCTATGCGGGAATTGCCGGTGTTCTGAAGGCAAAGACCGGGGCGAACGAAGTCATTGTCACCATCATGCTGAACTCGATTGCGACCTTGGCGCTGGGATACATCCTCTCGAAGAAGTCCTGGCAGGTTCCCGGTTCTAATCAGCCCCAAACCCCGAAGGTCGCGGATTCAGCTGCCTTCACCCGTATTTTGGATGCGCCCTTCAAGATCCACGTTGGCCTTTTTGTTGCGCTCCTTGCGGTCATCGTTTTCTGGTGGCTTATTGAGCGATCGACCCTCGGCTTTGAAATTCGCGCAGTTGGTGCGAACCCCGAGGCCGCACGTACCGCTGGTATCTCAGTCGGAAAGATCACCGCGATTACCATGGCGATCTCGGGTGCTTTCCTGGGACTCGCAGGTGCGAACGAGGCCTTGGGTACCGTTGGTTACGTCTCCAGAGACATCGCTGGTTCCATTGGTTTCGATGCCATCACGGTTGCTCTCCTGGGCCGCAACAAGCCTCTGGGTACTCTGGGTGCAGGTATCCTCTTCGGTGCCTTCAAAGCCGGTGGCTACACCATGCAGGCCAAGGGTGTTCCGATCGATATGATCTTGATCCTTCAGTCGGTGATCGTCTTGCTGATCGCAGCTCCCATGCTGGTCCGTTGGCTCTTCCACCTGCCGAAGGAAACCAAGAAGAGCTTGCGTGCTGAGCTCGCTGAACTCAGCGGTGAGCACTCTGAAGAAGACGGGAAGACCCCGGCCATGGCCTCGGCAGTAAAGGAAGACGCAGCATCCAAGGGCGGCGATGCCGCCACCGATGGTGCCTCCACCAATATGGAAGGAGAGGCACGATGAGCCAGACGCGCGCAATGAATGACGTTCAGCTGAAGCGCTCGTGGAAGATGCCGGTCGTCTACGTTCTGGCAGCCCTTCTGCAGATTCTTTTCGTCGTCAAGGTCAGTGGCGATGTCACAATCAGGCTCAACGACAAGTCCCAGAGCATCAATATCGACGATATTGTCACCCCCGGTCGTCCCATCCTTCTGGTACTGACGGTATTCACCCTTCTGGTGACAGCCTGGTCGATCTACTCGGTGTGGGCACGTCGTCAAAATCCGCGGTGGCTTGACGTCACCATGATGATTGTCGCGGGAATTGCGACGGTCTTTGGCTTCTTGATCTACGCGGGTTCGGGTTCGGCCGGTGTCGTAACACTGACCTCCACCCTCTACTCCACAGTGGCAATCTCGACGCCTCTGATCTTCGGCTCCCTTTCGGGCGTTGTCTCCGAACGCGTTGGCGTTGTCAACATCGCCATTGAAGGCGACCTGCTCTTGGGTGCTTTCGCAGGCGTCATGGCAGCCTCCTTCTTCCAGACCTCGTGGGCAGGTTTGATCGCCGCTCCGATCGCAGGCGCATTCCTTGGCTGCCTCTTGGCACTCTTCTCGGTCAAGTACGGCGTGGATCAGATCATCGTCGGTGTGGTTTTGAACGTCCTAGCAGCGGGCCTGACGACCTTCTTCTACGGAACGTGGATGACGACGAAGCCCGAGCTGTTCAACACCAACAGGTTCTCGCTCCCAGACATCAAAATCCCGCTCCTAGGGGAGATCCCAATTCTTGGTCCCGTGCTCTTCAACCACAACATCTTGGTGTACCTGATGTACGCCACGGTGATTTTCTTGACGGTTTACCTTTACCGCTCGCGCTGGGGCCTGCGCCTTCGCGCCTGTGGTGAGCACCCGCGCGCTGCAGATACCGTCGGCATCAACGTCAATCGCACGCGAACCCTCAATGCGATCCTCGCTTCCAGTTTTGCTGGATTGGGCGGCGCATTCTTCACCATCGGGTCGAGCCTCTTCTTCACCGACAATATCTCCGCAGGTAACGGCTACATCGCTCTTGCGGCAATGATTTTGGGTAAGTGGCACCCGATCGGTGCTATGGGCGCAGCGCTCATGTTCGGTTTCGCTCAGGCGCTTGCCCGCTTGCTGCCCAACCTTGAGCAGTCCATTCCTTCGGACCTGATTTCGATGATTCCTTACATCGTGACCATCATTGCGGTCGCTGGATTCGTTGGAAAGTCGCGTCCGCCGGCAGCCGAAAACATTCCCTACACGAAGTGATCGACGGCTAGGTAGATAAAGGACCCAAACATGGATATCAATTGGGAAGAACTCAAGGATCTTGCGATCTCGGCAATGGAGCAGGCTTACTGCCCCTATAGCGACTTCCCCGTCGGTGCGGCAGGACTGACAACCGATGGACACACCTATTCGGGCTGCAATGTGGAAAATGCCGGTTATGGCGTCACCCTGTGTGCCGAATGCGGGATGGTCTCGCAGATGGTGCGCTCGGGCGGAGGCCGCTTAGCAGCGGTCGTTGCAGTGAATGGAAACTGCGAACCCGTCGCTCCTTGCGGACGCTGCCGCCAGCTTATTTTTGAGCACGGTGGGAATGACTGCTTGGTTCTGATGCCCGATGGCGTCATGTCTATGAAGCAGGTGCTCCCGGGAGCTTTTGGTCCGCATGACCTCACCGAAGTCGCTTCGGCGCGATTCAATGAAGATTAATGACTGCGGCGGGCGTGCACGTCCCTTAATGGTGTGCGCGCCCGCCAAGCATTTCCCGAAATAACACCCAGGAAGGACATCATGAAACAGTTTGATGCCGTCGACGTCATCCGCGTGAAGCGCGATGGCGGGAAACTGTCCGCCGAAGAAATCCAGTGGACCATTGATGCCTACACGCGCGGGGTCATGAAAGACGAACAAATGGCAGCGCTTGCCATGGCTGTCTTCCTGCGCGGAATGGATCGGGAGGAAATCGTCACCTGGACCCAGGCCATGATTGATTCCGGCGAACGTATGGATTTCGCTCGAATTGGCCGAGTGACCGCTGACAAGCACTCCACTGGCGGTGTCGGCGATAAGATCACCCTTCCTCTCGCACCCCTAGTTGCGTGCTTTGGCGTTGCCGTTCCGCAGCTTTCCGGCCGAGGCCTTGGCCACACAGGTGGAACCTTGGACAAACTCGAGGCCATCCCCGGCTGGCGTGCCTCGCTGTCCAACGAAGAGATCTACCATCAGCTGGGCGAAGGCTGCGGCGCTGTCATTTGCGCAGCGGGTGCGGGACTTGCCCCCGCAGATAAGAAGCTCTACGCACTGCGCGATATCACATCAACAGTCGATTGCATTCCGCTGATTGCTTCTTCGATCATGTCGAAGAAGATTGCTGAAGGTACCGATTCGCTGGTCTTGGACGTCAAGGTTGGCAGCGGCGCATTCATGAAGGACATCGACAACGCCCGCGAGCTTGCCCGCACCATGGTGGACCTTGGACGAGATGCCGGCGTGAAGACCCAAGCGCTGCTCACCGATATGTCGACCCCGCTGGGACTCAAGGTTGGTAATGCGCTTGAGGTCGAAGAATCCGTTGAGGTTCTGGCCGGCGGCGGTCCCGCAGATGTCGTGGAATTGACCGTTGAGCTTGCTCGCACCATGCTGTCCATGGCCGGTAAGAGCGACGTCGACGTTGAGGCTGCGCTCAAGGACGGTCGTGCGATGGATACCTGGCGCGCAATGATCCGGGAGCAGGGGGGAGACCCCGATGCTGCGCTGCCGACCTCAACGCTGACCCACACTGTCACTGCCGAGGCCGATGGCTACCTTTCCGAAATGGATGCGCTGAGCGTGGGCGTGGCCTCGTGGAGGCTGGGCGCCGGACGAGCAGTCAAGGATGATCCGGTACAGGCCGGTGCGGGTATCGAAATCCACGCCAAGCCGGGTGATCAGGTCAAGGCGGGCCAGCCGCTCTTCACCTTGCACACCGACGATGAATGGCGCATTCCCCGAGCTCTTGAGGCGCTGGACGGGGGAGTGGTGATCAGTGAAACCGCACCCGCTCCTCGTCACATCATTTTGGATCGCGTGGGCTAACACCCAGACCAGACTAAGCAAGCGACACCACCACATACGTATTGGAGTAAACAACCATGAAATCGACACCGCACATCAACCCGACGGCCCCCATTGCACCGACCATCTTGCTGCCCGGAGATCCGCTTCGCGCGAAGTTCATTGCCGAAACCTACCTTGAAGATGCGCAGCAATTTAACGCGGTGCGTAACATGCTGGGCTTCACCGGTACCTATCAGGGCACTCCGGTATCGGTTATGGGCTCGGGTATGGGTATTCCTTCGATCTCGCTGTATGCGTGGGAACTCATCCACGTTTTTGGTTGCACAAAGCTCATCCGTGTGGGTACGTGTGGCGCGCTGCAGCCGGGAATCAACCTTTACGATGTCGTCATCGCACAGGGAGCATGCACGAACTCGAACTTCATCGATCAGTACAACATCCCGGGAACCTATGCCCCCATCGGTTCCTACCGCCTGATCGAGGCCGTGCGCGCGAACGCAAAGGAAAAGGGCGTGACCACCCACGTGGGTAACGTCCTCTCCTCGGACACTTTCTACAACGCCGATCCGACCTTCAACGAGCGCTGGCAGAAGATGGGCATCATGGCCATCGAAATGGAGACCGCGGGCCTGTACGCAACTGCCGCCGAGGCCGGGGTTGAGGCTCTGGGTATCTTCACAGTGTCTGACTCGCTGGTCACCGGTGAGGAAACCACCGCACACGAGCGTCAGACCGCGTTCACCCAGATGATGGAAATTGCACTTCCGCTGGCGCAGATCTGAGGACCTGAGAAGGAAAAGTATGAAGAAGTCTGAAGTTGCACACCTGATTGACCACACGATCCTCAAGCCCGAGGCCACTAGCGCCGATGTCGCGCGGATCGTTGAGGAAGGTGCACGTTTTGGTACCTATTCCGTGTGCGTGTCCCCATCGATGCTCCCGCTTGAGGTGCCCGAAGGACTGAAGGTCGCCTGCGTCGTGGGCTTCCCTTCGGGGGCAGTGAAGCCGAATGTCAAGGCTTACGAAGCCAAACAGGCTATTGCCGATGGTGCTGACGAGATCGATATGGTCATCAATATTGCCCTGGCAAAAGAAGGCAAGTTCGATCAGGTCGAAGACGAAATCCGTGCTGTTCGTGAGGAGATCCCCGCGGGTAAGGTCCTGAAGGTCATCATCGAATCGGCGGCCTTGACCGACGAAGAAATCGTTGCAGTCTGCCGTGCGGCGGTCGCTGCCGGTGCAGATTTTGTCAAGACCTCAACTGGTTTCCACCCTGCAGGTGGAGCATCCGTTCACGCGGTGAAGCTCATGCGTGAGACCGTGGGCGAGGGTGTCGGGGTGAAGGCCTCGGGCGGTATCCGCAATGCAGAGACCGCTGTCGCCATGATCAATGCCGGAGCAAACCGTTTGGGTGTGTCGGCAACCGCAGCAATTCTTGAAGGCCTTGAGGACTGAATATGAACCTTATTGAACGTGCCCAACAGTGGGCTGATCACGATCCGGATCCCGTAACCGCCGAAGAGCTCGGATCATTGGTCCAAGCCGCTCGCGAAGGCGATCAGGACGCAGAACTCGAACTTGCACGTGCCATGAATGGTCCCTTGCAATTCGGTACCGCTGGCCTGCGTGGTGAGATCGGTGCTGGCGAGTCGCGGATGAACCTTGCGGTTGTTATCCGCGCGACGGCGGGCTTGTGTGCAGTGCTCCTTAAGCACGCTCCGCGCACTCCGCGCGTTGTTATCGGATGCGATGCCCGTTACGGTTCGGTTGACTTTGCTCACGCAGCTGCGCGTGTGGCCTCGGCAGCGGGATGCGAAGTACTCTTGCTTCCCCTGATGAACCCAACCCCGCTCACTGCTTTCTCGGTGCGCGAACTGGACGCGGATGCGGGAATCATGGTGACCGCCTCGCACAATCCTCCTCGCGACAACGGCTACAAGGTCTATCTGGGCGGAACAGTCGTGACGGATGCCGGTCAGGGCGTCCAGATCGTTCCTCCCTTTGATGCAGAGATCGCCTCGGCGATTGCGTCGGCTCCCTTTGCCGATCAAATTGCACAAAATGATGAACTCATCGTCAATGTGGATCCCCGCGAGGACTACATTGCCCGCGCAGCCTCTTTGGCCTCGGGAAGCGCTGAAAGCAAGGCCAACCTCGGGATTACTCTGACGGGAATGCACGGTGTGGGCGCTGCGCTCACCAAGAAGGTCCTGGAAGAAGCTGGCTTCACCAATGTCTCTCTGGTTGCTGAGCAGGCCGATCCGGATCCCGATTTCCCGACCGTCTCCTTCCCGAACCCGGAAGAACCCGGGGCATTGGACCTGGCAATCGCGCACGCCGCCGCTCACGGATCGGATCTGATCATTGCTGTCGATCCCGATGCGGATCGCTGTGCACTCGCTGTCCCCGACAGTGAATCTGCGACCGGTTGGCGTCAGCTATCCGGTGATGAGATCGGTTCATTACTGGGTGAATTCCGCGCTCAGAGCGCACCTTCTGACGCAGTTTTTGCGAACTCGATTGTCTCCTCGCGACTTTTGGGCAAGATCGCTGAGGGACATGGCTTGAAGTACCAGCACACGCTGACCGGCTTTAAGTGGATTGCCCGCGTTCCTGGCCTCTACTTCGGCTATGAGGAAGCAATTGGTTTCTGCCCCGATCCTTCGCGTGTGCGCGATAAGGACGGTATTGCAACATCCGTTGTCGCAGCCTCCCTCTTCGCACAGCTCAAGACTCAGGGTCGCAGCGCGAAGGATGAATTGGAACGCATGGCACGCCTGTATGGTCTGCACGTGACCGCTCCCTTGACCTTCCGTGTCGATCGACTGGAGCTCATTGCTGAAGGAATGCAGCGCCTGCGCGCTCAGCCGCCGACAACCCTTGCCGGTGCTGAGGTTGAAGGCGTCGTGGACCTGTCGAAGGGTTGGGACGGCCTTCCCGGAACAGATGCACTGATGGTCACCACCGCCGCTGGAGACCGCGTGATCGCACGTCCTTCGGGCACTGAACCTAAGCTCAAGTGCTACTTGGAAGTGATTCTTCCCGTCGAGGAAGGCGCTGAGGTACCCTGGGAGGCTGCTCGCGCTCGCCTAGAGACCATCAAGGCTGAGTTCGGCGCTGCGATCGGGATCTGAATAAGTTCCGAGGCCGCAGCTGCTGTGCCGTGCACACAGTAGCCGCGGCGTGAAAACCTTTGGTGGGTGTCGCCTGCGGGCGGCACCCCCCCAGTCTTATCCGCCTCCTTGCAATGCAACTGTCTGGGATTTGCTGTTCCAATATCGATCGCGCTCTATTTCCGCTTGTGCGTGGTTGACTCGCAACAAACAATCGAGGCTGGCAGGATAAAGGTGTGAGCGAAGAACACAGTGCATCAGATACGCAGCCGCAAGATTTTCACGATCATCTGCTTTTGCAAGCCTTCGCGTGGGATCTTCCCGCCGATCAAAGCCTGTGGAGGAGCATTGCCGCTTCGGCGCAGGACCTTGCGGATCTGGGAATTGAAGGGGTCTGGCTTCCGCCCGCCTATAAGGGCTATATGGGACGCGAAGATGTCGGTTACGGCGTCTACGACATGTACGACTTGGGTGAGTTCGACCAAAAGGGAAGCGTCGGGACAAAGTACGGGACAAAGGAAGAGTACCTGGCTGCCATCGATGCCCTTCATGCCGCGGGCATTCACGTAATTGCCGATATTGTCTTTAACCATCGCCTGGGTGGGGATGAGACCGAAGACGTTCGAGCGCGCAGGGTCGATCCGGGGAACCGAATGCAGGTGATCTCCGATGAAGAAACGATCCGAGCATGGACCCGTTTTACTTTCCCTGGCCGGGCGGGAGCCTACTCAGATTTCCAATGGGATTGGCAGTGTTTCAACGGTATTGATTGGGACGAAAATACGAAGAGCAACGCTGTCTGGCTTTTTGACGGTAAAGAATGGGACCCCACTGCCGGTGAGGAGTTAGGCAACTACGACTACCTCATGGGCTGCGATGTTGATGTCTCTTCACCGCAGGTTAATGAGGAATTAGACCGCTGGGGCCGCTGGTACATCGAAACGACAGGCATTGACGCCCTGCGCTTGGATGCTGTTAAACACATCGGTTCAGATTTCTTTGCGCGTTGGCTGCCAGATTTACGCGCGGCGACAGGCAAACTTCTTCCCGCCGTCGGAGAGTATTGGAGCTACGACGTGGGGCAGCTGTGCTCATACCTTGACCGAGTTCCCGATGTTGCGCTTTTTGATGTCCCACTGCATTTTCACTTCCACGAGGCTTCTGTCTCGGATGGGAATTTTGATCTTTCGCAGCTTTTTGCCAATACCTTGGTTGGGACTCGCCCGGAACGGGCCGTCACTTTCGTTGAAAACCACGACACGCAACCTGGACAGTCACTAGAGTCCACTGTCGCCCCTTGGTTTAAACTTTCCGCTTACGCCTTGATTCTGCTGCGTGATAGTGGAGTGCCCTGCGTTTTTTGGGGAGATCTTCTGGGCAGCGGTGATTCTCTTCCTGCCGTGAGTGAATTACCCTTCCTCATGCGTGTGCGCAAGGCCGCCGCCCAAGGCCCGCAGTTCGACGCTTTTGATGATCCCGATGTCGTTGGTTTTTCTCGCCAAGGAATCGAAGGTGACCCATCGACTGGTTGCGCCGTCATTCTGTCGGACCGCCTTGGTGGTGAAAAGCGTTTATTCCTTGGAAACTGGCGTGCGGGTGAGACCTGGGTGTGCGCTATCGGTGAGCAGCCGGCAGTCGTTATCGAAGAAGACGGGTGGGCGACTTTCCCGGTTTCCAATGGCGGTCTTTCCGTTTACTTTCCCGAGGCCGCGCGTCTGTAACGGGAGAACTGCTACTTGGCCTCGTCCGCGGAAGTCATGAGGATGGGGGAGGGGCGCAGATTGCGCATACCGTTCCACACAAGGTTGACAACGTGTGAAGCGACCTCTTCCTTGCTCATTCGGCGTTCATCAAGCCACCACTGTCCTACCTGTGCAATCAGGCCGACAAGCATTTGTGCATACAGGGGCGCCCACTTGGGATCCATATGCGCATGAGAAAACTGCTCGGCTAAGAGGTGCTCAACCTTAATGGCGACATCTCCAAGCAGCGAAGAGTAAGAGCCAGACGTCGAATTCTGCGGGGCATCACGCACCAGAATTCGGAAACCATCCGTATGGGACTCGATGTAGCTCAGTAGAGCGAGCGCTGAATCTTCAAGGATCATTCGCGGGCGCTTGTGGGAATCCAGAGCGGCTTCCAATGCGCTCATGAGTGCCTGGACTTCGCGGTCCACAATGACGGCGTAGAGGCCTTCTTTTCCCCCGAAATGTTCATAAATCACGGGTTTTGAGATCTTTGCCTGAGCAGCAATTTCCTCGACACTGGTGCCGTCAAATCCTTTTGAGGCGAAAGTCGCACGTCCCACGGCAACCAATTGCTCGCGACGCGCAAAAGCGCTCATTCTCATCCGCTTCTCGGCCATGTCTTAACCGTACACTCACACCGTGT
>CALHID010000026.1 GCA_938030835.1 uncultured Actinomyces sp.
GAGCGATCCCCCAACCAGCTCAGGCGGTTGCTCGGCCAGATCACTGCGAAAGCACGCCCGACTACTGCACTTTCAGGCACATATGGGGTTTGCCCGTTCCCCATGTGATAACGAGAATCCGCAGAATTTGAACGATTGTCTCCCATCACCCACAGGGATCCTTCGGGGACGGTGATGTCGAAAGTTATTGACGAGGCCGCACCCTGGTTGGCAATGTAGGGTTCGGTGATCGTGACGCCATTGACCTGAAGCTTGCCATCTGCCGTACAGCAAGTCACGTGATCGCCGCCCAGGCCGATAACTCGCTTCACTAGGGTTTGTTCTCCGCCCGCAGGAAGCAATCCGGTAAATTCAGCGGCTTTTCGCAAAGGCGAAGAGGCACCTGTTTCGTTCTTGGCAAGCCATCCCAAAGTGTCATCAAAAACGACAACATCTCCACGCTTGATATCCCCCGTGAAGTGGGAAACACGAGATACAGCGATGCGGTCTTTTTCAACCAGAGTATTACGCATCGACGCAGAGGGGATCCAAAAGACCTGTACAAGGAAAGCGCGTAGAAGCGAGGAGATCACCAGGGCACAGACGACGATGACGGCAAGCTCACGCAGCCAATTAAAGGGGTTTTTCCGTGCCCGGCGTTCTTCGCGCTCGATGTCCTTAATCGAAGGGCCGTGAGCGACCGGCATTCGGACGGTTCTCCCACGTGCGCCTGATCGACTCATAAACAGATCCCTTTCCTATGTCTACCGTAAATTCTCACACGTATGCGAAAACCCGGCATCCTTTAAGGATACCGGGCTTATATCGCGAGCGAGTGTCACTCG
Source organism: uncultured Actinomyces sp. (assembly GCA_938030835.1). Taxonomy (GTDB): domain Bacteria; phylum Actinomycetota; class Actinomycetes; order Actinomycetales; family Actinomycetaceae; genus Pauljensenia. Next base: position 825 of record CALHID010000026.1, read on the forward strand.
GCAGATCCGGAGCGGTGCTCCTTGATCTTTGCGGCCTTACCGTGGCGCTCACGCAGGTAGTAGAGCTTTGCGCGGCGCACGTCGCCCTTGGTCACGACCTCGATCTTGTCGATCGTGGGTGCGTGCAGGGGGAAGGTACGCTCAACACCGACACCGAAGGAAACCTTGCGGACGGTGAAAGTTTCGGAAACACCGTGGCCACGGCGTGCGATAACAACGCCCTGGAAAACCTGGATACGTGAGCGGTTACCTTCGATAACCTTCACGTGAACCTTAACGGTATCGCCTGCACGGAAAGCAGGGATGTCTTCGCGCAGCGATGCTGCATCGACGGCGTCCAGCTTTTGCATTTTCACTCCTTGACGCTTCTGCCGCAGGTCAGTCACGTCTTTTCGGCAGGTCAAGCCTGCGTTTCTTCATGTATCTGTATGATCCGGCGGCCCCCCGCGGCAGGTTACGCCACACACAGACCGTACAATTTTGCCACAGCTCAGGTACTAAAGAACACCCCGAATACCCAGAACTGTGCGCACGTAGCGGTGATTTCGCTAACTTTGCGCGGGACGAATCATGACAACGTCGGTGGCCTCGGTATTGGCACTCAAACGGAAACGACGCCTTCCTGCCTTTTTGAAACCGTGCTTGCGATAGAAACGCTGTGCGCGCTCGTTATAGATGTGTGTTCCTAAAACGATTTGGCTCGCGCCTTCTTCTCTGGCAATGCGAATCGTGTGCTCCAAAATCGCTCCAGCAATACCAGTCCCGTGAACTTCTTCGCGCGCATAGCACTTCGAAAGATAGGCAGCGTGATCATCCAATGGATACTTGCCATTTCCACGCGGCATTTCCTTCGGACTATTCAGAAAAATCAAAGTGTAGGCAAGCAGCTGGCCTTCACTCTCTGCAAGGAAACAGCGCGCATTGGGATCAGCAAGATATTCCTCAAAAACCTGAGGATTCAATCCATCGGAAATAAAAGTCTGGACATCTTCCTCAGGAATAAACTCCGGGGGTGCCATGGGGAAAGTGAGGCTGGCAAGCTTACTGATGCGCTCGGCCTCGTCGGGGCGCGCGGCGCGAATCTCAACGGGGGCAACGCGATCCTCGCGCATCAGCACACCGTTTTCCGCCAAAATTTCCCTGTCCCGGGTACTCAGTTGATCAGCCGAAGAGCGCGCTATACGGGCGACGATATCCGGGCGTCGTTGCGCTGTTCGTTCAAGACTGCGATCTAGACGCCAACGATCGATCTTTGCGTGGTCACCGGACATCAATACATCGGGAACCTGGTGCTCGCGCCATTCTTGCGGCTTTGTGTAAACCGGGTATTCCAAGAGGCCAATACCGCTGTGGGATTCTTCAACCAGAGAGTCGGGGTTCCCAATCACCCCGTCGATCAATCGGCCAACGGCTTCAACCAAGACCAAGGCTGCCACTTCCCCACCGTTGAGGACGTAATCCCCGATTGAGAATTCTTCAAGCACGATGCCACGGTCACGGTAGTGATCAGCAACGCGTTGATCAATGCCTTCGTAACGTCCGCAGGCAACGATGATTCGATCGAAATGCGACAGTTCCTCAGCTTTTTTCTGGGTAAAAGGGATTCCCGAAGGTGTGGGGATTGCGAGAACGCACTTTCCGGGCTCTGCTCCGATGACGGTGTCCAGCGCCTCTCCCCAGACATCAGGCCTCATGACCATACCTGCACCCCCACCGTACGGAGTGTCATCAACCGTTCGGTGACGATCATGAGTCCACGAACGCAGGTCATGGACGTGAATGTCCAACTGGCCGCTTTGACGCGCCTTCCCCATGAGAGACAGGTCAAGCGCAGCAAAGTACTGCGGGAAAATACTCAGCAGATCGATACGCATAGGCTTCCTCTTCCTCAGCGGGCCTCGATGGCTTGATCGTCAAAAAGGCCGGGGAGCGGCTCGATCGTCACAGTACCGTTTGGGATATCAACAGTGGGAACAAGTTGATGGACGAAGGGAACCATGACAGTCCCCGCAGAAGTCTTCACTAATAAGAGATCCTGAGCGGCCCCCATTTGGAGCCCTTGAACCACGCCCAGTTCATTTCCCTGAGGATCAACTGCGCGCAGGCCCTTGAGCTGGTGCGGATACCATGCATCTTCTTCTTCCCTCTCATCGACAAGCAGACGAGCGCCGCGCAATGCTTCGGCGTCCTCGCGGCTTGAAACCTCACCAAAAAGGGCGATCACACGATCTTTTTGCTGACGAATTGAAGAAAGCGTGAGCGTGGGAAACTCCGCATTCGAGGTCGAGAAGCTTTCTCCAGGGGTAAAAAGCTGAGGATCGTCGCTTCGAATATCCACAATGACTTCCCCACGCAGTCCGTGTGCGGGTCCGATCTGTGCTGCCGTCATGAGCATGGGATGAATCCTTTTCGGGGGTATGCCAAACGGGGACCTGTTTAAGCCAGGTCCCCGTTTGAGATCACTAAGTTGTCACTCGCGGTCGGTGTCAACGACATCAACGCGGACGTTTCCCCGGGGAGAAAGCGCGTTCATTACCGTGCGCAGCGCACGGGCCGTACGACCTCCGCGGCCGATGACACGCCCCAGATCCTCAGGGTTCACACGAACCTCAAGCATCTGCCCGCGACGCATATTGCGAGAAGATACCCGCACGTCTTCGGGGTGATCAACGATTCCGCTGACCAGGTGTTCGAGTGCATCAGCGAGCATGATCAGGCTTCCTCGCCAGCTTCTTCAGCCTTGGGCTCTTCTGCTGCTTCTTCAGCGGCAGCGGCCTGTGCGGCTTCTTCTTCAGCCTTGCGAGCAGCTTCTTCCTCAGCCTTCTTGGCGGAGGCGTCTGCCTTGCGCTTCTCAGCAGCGGCTTCGGCGTCCTTGATGGCCTGAGCAGCAGCGGCTGCCTTATCGGCATCTGCGTACTGCACGCGGGACACTGCGTCTGCCTTGCCATTGAAGCGAGCGATGTCACCGGTCAGGACCAGCAGGTTACGAACCTGGTCCGAAGGCTGTGCGCCAACGCCGAGCCAGTACTGAACGCGGTCAGACTTGATCTCGATGGTCGAGGGGTTCGGGGTCGGATCGTACAGACCGACCTCTTCGATGACGCGTCCGTCACGCTTCTTGCGCGAGTCAACGACAACGACACGGTAAACGGGTGCATGGATCTTGCCCATGCGCTTCAAACGAATGCGAACTGCCACTGTTGTGGTCACTCCTGTTTCAAATCGGTGTGGAATAGACATACGTCAGGTAGGGAAACACAGACGATGATTATCCCGGGACGCGACGAACTCAGATGAGAGGGCTCTTCGCACGTCGAGTACAGCGATTAATTATGCCAGTTTTAGCTGGTCTTTCCAAGCCAATCGGCGCCAGACTCAGCCAAATCACGGTGGTCTTGGTCACCGCTCAGGTGAAGACGCAGAAGAAAGCGCGACAAGCTCTCCGCCTCGACACAGCCAAAGGGGTGCGAGAAGCGCATCAATGTCGTCGGGACAGGCTGAGTACCCGACAAGGTCAGCGCTTCCTCCAATTAGCCCTTCGTCAACCCCCAAATAGCGGCGCGTTTCCAGCGTTGCCCTTTGAAGAATTTCGCGAGGCCTCAACCCAAGTTCGCCCCAGGAGCGCAGTTCCGCAAGGATACTTCCAGGTTGTTGGTAGCCCCCCGTATCACTTGCCGGTAAGACCGTAATTCCAGAGTCAAAGAGCTCTTGAGCCTGCTCGTATCTGCACTGCCACAGGTTAATCATTGTTGCTGAATATCGCGGATATTTGCGTGCCGCCTGCTCAGAAAATCCCTTGAACAATTCACGCTGGAGCATGGTGACAGATACCGCGATCCCACGCTTTTTCGCTTCCTGAATCTGATCGATATCCATGCCACTGGCATGTTCGATATCATCAACGCCTGCTTCAATGAGGTCATCGATCACGCGCGAGGAAAAGGCATGGACCGCCACGCGACCTCCAGCCTCGTGGACCCCAGCGACGGCCTCGATAAGGATTTCGCGAGGCCACAAGGGCTCAAGATCGGCCTCTGCTCCCCCGCTACGGTCAATCCAATCACCAACGATCTTCACCCACCCGTCACCGCGTGCGCACTCTTCACGCGCAGCATCGGGCAGATCGCGGGCGTCACTGAGTTCACGCGCAAGCCCCCGGATGTACCTCATTGGCCGAGCGATGTGACGACCACACCGGATGAGAGTCGGATATCGGGGCTCATCACTGACCCACGAAGTGTCAACGGGAGATCCACAATCGCGCAAAAGAGTCACGCCCGCACGAAGCATGGCATCAAGTTGCTGACGCTGTTGAGCTTGGCCAAGAGACGCTGCAGCTGCGCCAACACCGATGTGACAGTGAACATCTGCGAAAGCGGGCGCAGCCCACCCACTCAGAACTTGCGAATAGGCAGGGATCTCATCGACGGGCGAGATTACTGGAGTTAAATTCCACTGACCACTGACCCATCCTGAATCAGTAAAAAGATGCCCGTCGAAATACATCAGCCTCGACCGAGCATGCGTCGGATATCTTCGGGAAGATCATCCAAGGTCGGGCGCGGCGCATTGGGCGCCTGCGCGGGTGTTTCAGTAACACCGAACGCGGACCCCGCCGGAGCTGAAGGACGCTGTTCGCGAGGAAGCATCGCCTCCAATTCCTGCTGACGACGCTTCGCCGGGTTACCACTTCGCGCCTTCTTCGCAACGCGTGCACGCTGGGCTCGATCCTTACGAGCCTGGGCCTTTTGCTTCGCTTTACCGCCACTGCCGGGCATCGAACCGAATCCGGGCATTCCTCCCGGACCCATCTGTCCCATCTGCCCCATCATGGTCTTTGCGGCTTCAAAACGCTTGACTAGGTTATTGACCTCAGCGACCGTCACGCCTGAACCACGGGCGATGCGCGAGCGACGAGAGCCAT
>CALHID010000027.1 GCA_938030835.1 uncultured Actinomyces sp.
ATTTGGCGCAGGTTCGCGGAAACAAGTACGCCGACGAGATCGCCGACTACATGGAGAAGCTTGCCCGCGTACCCGAGGCGATCCAGAAGGTTTTGGATAGCGGAGAGACCGTTCGCCAGTTCGCCCGAACCATGAAGGACGCAAGCTCCGTGATCTACTTGGGTCGTCACGTGGGCTACCCCGTCGCACTTGAGGGTGCGCTCAAGCTCAAGGAAATCTGCTACATCCACGCAGAGGGTTTTGCGGCCGGCGAACTCAAGCACGGGCCTATCGCTCTGGTGGATGAGGGCCAGCCGGTTGTGGTCATTGTGCCAACTCCGCGCCGCCCCGAACTGCACGCGAAGGTCTTGGCGAATATCCAAGAAGTTCGTGCACGCGGAGCCCGAACCATTGTCATCGCAGAGGAAGGCGATGCATCGGTTGATCAGTTCGCTGAAGTTGTCTTCCGCGTTCCACCGGTTCCTACGCTGTATGCGCCGCTGCTGACAATTGTTCCGCTACAGATTTTTGCGTGTGAGCTCGCTGCGGTGAAGGGGCTGGATGTTGATCAGCCGCGAAATCTGGCCAAGTCCGTCACCGTGGAGTAGCTCGAAGGCTATCGTTCCGTCGATGCTTAGGTAGAGGAGACGGAGGTTGGCAGAACCCGGGGGCACTCACGATTTTGGGCGCATTCACGATTTGGTGAGTGCACCCATCTTAGGGAGTGCCTGCTCTTAGCCTTCGCGAGATTTTGCCTGTGCTGCAGGCACGCACTTACTTAAGATCGCAGGCCTTGTAGACGTGGGTCAGCATCGCAAGACGTTCCTCCAAGCTTGCATCCTTGGGCACGCACATCTTCGCACCGAGATAATTGCATCCACCTTCGATCGCGGCCTGTGCGCAGCGCTTAATTTCTGCGTCGCTCATCAGCGATGCTGGTTCATCGCTCTGGCCGGGCAGGTGCCCATCAACCCACGAATAGCCGTACTGAGTTTCCTCGGGACCTGCACCGGAGAAGACAACACCATCCAGAACCCCGCGTTTTCCGGCTGCAACGATGTGATCGTAGGCAGCATCGGCACTGCGTTCTTCTAGAACGGAGCGTCCCCAGTTAATCAGGACACCGACCTCAAATTCCGCAGCGATCTGGATTTCTTCTTCGATCGAGAGGAATCCCTTTTCTGGCTTTTGCTCTGGAATAAAGCGATCACAGTGCTCAATCACGAGCTTCGCACCGTACCAGTCCCATTCGCGCAAAACTTCCAACGAACGTCGGAATGCATCCCCGTCTGCGGTTCGCGTGGGAGCCGAGTGCACCTCGATCCGCATCACCACATTGCGGTCGGCATGCTCGCACAACTTACCCACGTCCTCCCGCAGCTGGCGGGTGAAAGCCAGCGCGGCCTCACGACCCTCCCGATCTGGCGAGGCCAAGCCGAAGTTCGCGTCCTTCCCGACGTTTTGCATGGTGCCGGGGATAGCGGTGACGGTGTTGAAATCCCAATTCGCGGCGAGCAAGCCGGCGAGAAGTTCGTTGTCGGTCGCTATCTGTCCGGGATAGGGCATTTCGAGGCCGTTGATCCACGGCTGCTGTGCGAGGAGTTTGTAGTAGTCCTCTTGCAGCTCCGACGCCGGATGCGAGGCATAGGCTCCAATAATGAATGGGATTGTCATTGTGATCATCCTTCTGTGATGATGTCGCCGTCGTGGGGACACGCACTGATAAGTCTGACAGGTCGAGCCCCAAAACGCAGCATATTCATCAGACAAATTTACCCTTAGAAAAGATCTTCACCAAAGTCCTCATCCAGCCTCGATCCAGCTCTTTCAAATATGAAAAACGATAGACTCAGTCCATGGACCGTAATGAGCTGATTCAACGCACTTTTCCCTATCTTTTGAAGCGCTTGGACGACGCTGGCATCAATGCCACTCCTCAGGTTGATCCGCAAACAAACGGCTATATTCTGACCGTCGACACCATGCGCTTCAACGTCGAAAACCTCCTGTCAGATCTATCGCGCTCCGACCCGGCCCAGCATCAGGAGCGGATCGAACGCTGGGTTGCCTTCATGATTGAGACCCTGCGGATGCCCGAGTACTCGATCAGCGATCCCGATGAACTTCGCAAGCGAATCCGCACACGCATCATCCGGAGCGGACAGAGCTCAGATCTGCCCATCACCTACATTCGCCCTTTCACTGCCGGATTAGCCAAAGCGCTCTATCTGGATTTCCCAAACAGCGTGTCATTAGTGACGGATCAAAGTCTTGCTCGCTACCCACTTTCGGTCGACGAACTCTTCTACTACGGCCAGATCAACACCGACAATGAGCCAATCGACACCAAGCAAGAGGTAGGTCCATTCACCGAACTGCTGGGAGAATCACCATTCATCGCCGGCAAGGCGGCAAACATTGGTGCGTTGGTAAGCAATCTCCAAATTAATGCCCCCCACGGATTGTTCTTCGCCATTCCGCAGCGCTCCGTCCTGCTCTATGCGCCCATCGATCCGGAGGACATCTCACGACAGATACTCCAGATGGCCGACTACATGCGCTTCGCGGTCATGGAAGAATTCGGCAAGAACAACGGCTACGCGATCAGTCGCGATATCTTCTACTGCCTACCCACTGGAGAATTCGGCCCGATTACCCGGGGTGACAATCCCGAACTTCACGAGCTTTTCAGCAATCCAAAGATCGACTTTGAGACCTTCATGGGGCATGTAGAAAAATACCTGTATCTACCTGAAAGTTTCGTCCAACGCTTCCTCGCGAAGTAAAAGACGAACGGAGGCAAGCCACACACAGACGGCGCGCAGCATGGCAGAGGCATCTCCACTTGTCTCGAAGTGATGCGCGCCGCCTTTCATACTTCGGTTTGACTTCTGCGTCCTCATTCCCTAAAGTTTCCACGTACGCGCGAGTGGCGGAATAGGCAGACGCGCACGGTTCAGGTCCGTGTCCTAGTGATAGGGTGGGGGTTCAACTCCCCCCTCGCGCACGTAGTAAGGACCCAGTGAAAGCTGGGTCCTTTTGTTTTACCTACCGAGGCCTGGCCCGCCTCATGCGTATAGCAGGCGTATTGCGTACCTTGCTTAACTAAGGCTCATTCCGTACCTTGCCTAACTAAACTGTGAGGCCGGCTGACGCCCTCAAGCGCCAACCGACCTCGTAAAAAACAGCAGTTCAGTCCTGCTCGACACCCGCAAGGAGCTCGCGCACCCAAGCTCGCGCGCGGCGGTAGTCCTCGTCATCTTGGGGAACATCCGCGCTATTGACCGTCGAGCTGGGGTAAGAACCCATGAATCGCACATCCGGAGACACACGATACAGCCCGCGCAGTGCCGCCTGAATATGTTCCTGAGCGATGTGTCCAACCATGTCGATCGAGAAGGTATAGGCACCCAAACCATCACCACTGGGACGCGATTCGATTCGCGACAGGTCGACGTCGTGCACCGAGAACTGCTCAAGCAAACGCATCAGTGATCCCGCTTGGTTCACAGGCAGCGCAACTTGAATCGTCGTCTTGTCATGTCCGGTCGGGGCTGTCAGGGCCCCTTCAATCGGCCTTCTCACGCACACAAAACGCGTGATCGCACCCGGATTATCCGCAACATCCGTGAACAGCGATTCCAAACCGTAACGATCCACCGAGGTTGCGTTACACAGAACCGCGTCAAAGGCGCCTTCTCCCGCACCCAAGGTCTCAGCCGCTGCAGCAGTCGAGGTCGTGGGAATGTGAACAACGCCGGGAAAGGTTTCCTCAGCCCAGTTTCGACACTGCGCCCACGCGTGCGGGTGGGTTCCAATCTTGCGAATGTCCTCCGCGCGCATCCCGGGGCGAACAGCCAAGTGGAAGGTAATCGGCACCAGCATTTCCGCGCGAATCACCAGCTGCGGGTAGTCCGCGAGCGCATCGAGCGTCGCATTGACACCACCTTCGATGGAGTTCTCAATAGGTACAACTGCCCAGTCTGCCCTCCCCTCACGCACGGCCTTCATCGCCAAAGGCGGAGAGGTTAGCGGAATGAGTTCTGCCTCTTCGGGAGCAACCTGGCGCAGAGCCTGCTCAGTGAAGGTTCCAAATGGGCCAAGAAACGCGATTCGCAAAGTGCTCACTCGGCGTGCTCCTGCTGCGCGAGGGCCTCAGCTTCACCGGCCTCAGCCTGCTCGCCTGAACGCTTCTTTCCGACGATCTCAATGATCACGGGCAAAACCGAGACAAGGATGATGACACCCAAGATCAAGGTCAGGTTGTCGTGCACGAAAGGAACATTACCCAGCAGCGAGCCAACGAGGATGAATCCCGCGCCCCAGATCAGGGCACCCAGGGTGTTGAAGATCAGGAACTTAACGTAGGGGTAGCGCGCGATTCCAGCGGCCAGAGGAATGAAGGTTCGCACGAAGGGAATAAAACGACCAATTACCAGCGAACGACCGCCGTAATCACGGAAGTAGTGCTCAGCCTTCTCCAAGTGCTCGGTCTTCAACACCCGCGCATCTGGTTTGAAAAGCTTGCGCCCCCACTTCGCGCCCAGGAAGTAACCAATTTGCGCGCCAATGAAGGCTGCAACAACAACCATGATGATCAGGGTTGGCAGGTGCAGTCCCAGTCGATCGTGCAGCAAACCTGCTGTGAAGAGCAAAGATTCTCCGGGAAGAACCGGGAAAAGGACACCCGATTCGATGAGGACGATGAGCATCGTCCCCCACAAAACCCACGGTCCCATTGCGACCAGCAGGCTTTCGGGGTCTTTAAACCAGTTGATGAAGGTGTCGAGCCCTGAGGCGTTCACCAGGATGGCGTTCAGCATGCAGAATTCCTTCAATTGGGTACAACGAATGACAAAGTGCACGGCATGTTACTTGAGTCAACCCTACCGGTCTTTACACAACAGATAGGATGTCATCCATGGACAATTCCGAGGAACTGGTCACGTCTGGCATAAACGAGGCCCCCACAACCTCTGTGGAACCACCGGTGGATCCCGCTGAATCCGAGCTTGAGGATGCACCTGAATCGACTGCACCCATTTCCTCTCGCTCTCGGCTTCCCGAACCCGTTTTCTTCGCCGACCGTCTGCTCTCCCGTCGCCGGCGTCGGGCTGATCTCTACGAGGCCATCATGTGCCTTGTCGGGATTGTGCTTGTGTGGGGCCTAGGATTCGTCGCCTCTTCAACCACAGAAGGCGTCGCGCAAGACGTTCTAAGGTTCACAGTGATCCGGGATCTCCTCCTGATGCCCCTGTCGCTCTTGGAAGGCCTGACCATTTTGGTCACCCCCATCGCCGTCATCGGAATGTTGCTATTCCGTCGTCAGGTCTCCACTGCCATCGAAGCTCTCGCCACCGCCATTATCGCTGGCGTGGCCTCGTACGTGATTCTGCTGGGACTACGCCAACTTCCCGAAACCGCGACCAGCCCACTGAGCGTCACCTATTCGGCAAACGGGCAAACGGCCTCGTACATTGCAATCAACTTGGTCGCCGTCGCACTCATTGCGCTCTTCACAGCCGCGGGTGAATCCGAAGCGCTTCGTTCAGTCCGCTGGTCCTACTGGGCTCTAGGCATCATCATCGTCATCTGGGTACTTCGCGGGCAACTCACTCTTCCATCCGCGTTAATTTCCGTTCTTCTTGGTCGCACTTTTGGCGTCTCATCACGTTTCTTCTTGGGCTTCCAGGACCGCAGCGCCTCGGGCGGCCAGATTGTGAAGGCGCTGCTCTCGATCCGGATCATTCCCGCACGCGTCATCCGCACAGACCTTCTTCCCGCCGGAGTCACGCTAGACACATGGACTGTTACGGAAACAGCGCATGGCCACTTCCGCATGAAGACCACTGCAGCTGACTCAGCTGAATACACGATTGCGCGCCGACCTCCGGCCGATGGAAACCGCCACTATCAGGTCTGGGATACCTACGGGGTTCCCTACGAAATCACCATTTTGGATCCGGGCCGCGGAATGACCGGCACCCTCCTAGAGGTTTGGAACAACGTTCGCCTGCGCGGGATTTCTCGCTGGGTTTCCCCTTCGGTGAAGGCAGCCGCAGAGCGTTCCATGCTGACCGCTATTTCAGCTAAACGTTCCGGTGTTCACCTACCCGAGCCGATGGGTATTGCTCAAGCCGGGGACTCGATCATGACAGCGATGCGAGCCCTTCCCCCGACGGCTTCCCTCAAGGACCTAGCCGACACCGACGCACTGAGCGATGACATTCTTGATCAGGCGTGGAAACAGCTCCTCTTGGCGCACTCTCACGCGATCAGCCACCGCCACATCGCCCCTTCCTCTGTCGTGCTCGACCAGTCCTCACAGGTCTGGCTGATCCACTGGGATGAAGGCGAGGTTGCAACTACTGAGCTCAACCAACGCATCGATATCGCTCAGCTCCTCACCCTGCTTGCCATCTATGCTGGGCCCGAGCGAGCTCTGGCCTCGGCACGGCGAAACCTCAGCGAGGCGGAATTGGTCGCCTGCGCGCCGGTCCTTCAAAAGCCGGTCCTTCCTTCCGAGGTTTCCTCCACTCTTCGACGCAGCGATCTTCTGGATCGCCTGCGCGAGGCGATCGTCGCCGACACCCCGCAAGAATCCGTTCAGCCCGCGAATCTTCAGCGTTTCGCACCCAGGACAATGATTACCTTCGGTGTTCTGGCAGTTGCGGTTGTTGTGCTAATGGGTTCGCTCAACTTCTCGGACATCGTCGCTGCGGTGAAGCAGGCAAGCCCCATTTGGATCGCTGTCGCTTTCGCCTTCGCGGCAACAACCTGGGTTGGAGGAGCTGTTCCCCTGGTCGCTTTCAGCCAAGAGAAGGTCAAATTTGGCGACGCCATCTTAGCTCAGATCGCGGCCTCGATTATCACCCTGGTCGCTCCCGCTGGAATCGGTCCGGCGGCACTCAACCTGCGTTTCCTGACAAAGCAGAAGATGTCGACGGCCGCTGCCGTCACCACCGTTACTCTGCAGCAGATTTCGCAGTTCCTGGTGACCGTTTCACTGTTGGTCATCGTTCTGTTCTTCTCGGGTTCGTCGCTTTCGGTTTCACTCCCCTACGGCGCGATTATTGCCGGAACTGCAGTCGTGGCCGTGATTGTCATCGTGTGCATTTCGATTCCGAAGATCCGAAAGTTCATCTGGTCGAAGATCGAGCCGACATGGAAGCAGGTGTATCCGCGTCTTCTGTGGGTTGCCGGTCAGCCTCAGCGCCTTCTCGCAGTGCTCGGTGGCAACTTGCTCATGAATATCGGTTTCGTTGGAGCTTTCTGGGCTTCCTTGACTGCAATGGGCGGGTCGTTGAACTTGGTGACGCTTTCCATCACCTACTTGGCCTCGAACTCGCTGGGTTCTGTTGTTCCCTCCCCCGGTGGCATCGGTCCGGTCGAGGCCGCACTCACCGGTGGTCTTCAAGTTGCCGGAATCGCCGTGTCCACGGCTCTTCCGACCGCGATCATCTACCGTCTGGTGACCTTCTACGGCCGCGCTCCCTTCGGTTGGGTGGCCCTGAAGATCATGCAGAAGCGAAACCTGATCTGATCCTGCTGACTTTGCCGCATATCGACAGCGACATGCGGCAGCCAGTAACGGCCGGAACGCTTAAGTTTTTCTACTGACGCTCCGAACGCGAAAGATTGTCGCGGATTGCTTGGCCGATCTTTTCGTGGGTATCATCCTGAATCCACTGCGAATCCAAGCCAAAGTGTGATCCCGCGTTTTTCTCATCCTCGCGAAGCCCTAAAATCGCTTCCCACAGCGGAATGAGTTCTTCGTGATAGGTATGTCCATGACCACCCGGAGCTGTACCCGCAACCGGCATATCGACGAGGACCTGAATGTAGGTCGCACCTCGCGTGTATTGCATATGGGGACTGACATCCCCATCAACCTTTTCTGAAATCCAGTCGGGCTTGTGCCACACTAACTCCGAATTCCACCAAACCACT
>CALHID010000028.1 GCA_938030835.1 uncultured Actinomyces sp.
GCGCTCATTGCTCCTCGTTTTGCAGCAAAGTTTTCGCTTCCTTGGTGGGCAATGCTCACGGTCGGGGCTTTGTCCTTGCTGCTGTGCCTGCTCGTGCTCTACCAGCGCCGCGTGCACACCAACGCGGGACTGCTGTGTGCGTGGACACTGAGCGCGGGGATTTCCTTCCTTGGGCTGCTCCCGGCGTTGGGCAACGCGCGAATCTACGCCGAGGCCTCGCAGATCATGACGATGTCGCAGGTTGCCGCGCTTCTCTTCCCCCTGTGGGGCGCGACCGGCGTGGCGCTTGGCCTGTGGCTGTGGCGCAGCACTCCCCTGAGCAGCGCACACGCAGTGAGCTGGGGACTCCTCACGGGTTGCGCGACGGTTTTAACCTTCCTTAATGCGCCTCTTCATCGCGTCGCTCCTTTTGCTATTGCTTTCGCTGTTTGCGCGATTACCGCATCGCCGAGTCTCTCGGTGCGGATTCCCGCCACGCAGTTGCTCGACATGCCGCTGGTGACGACTTCAGCGCCGACTGTCCGTTCCCCCGAGGTCCCCTCCCCCTCACGTATCACGGGTCGACGCGTGAACCGAACCGTCACCGACGCAACCTCGCGCACACGCTTGGTGCAGTACGTGAGCTTGGGCTTGATCTTTGTCGGTGCGCCAGTTATTTACTCGATGGTTGGAATTCATTCGCCCCAGCAGATCGCGTGCCTCGTGTTGGTCTGCGCCTCGGTGATCGCGCTGGTTGTCGTTCCCCGCGAGCGCCGCTGGGCGTCCTCGCGTGTGGTTCCTCGCGTGGGCGCGCTGATTTTGCTTGCGACACTGTTGATCTCACCCGCTTCGCGAGACCTGGTCGGCAATGCCTATGCTGCGGCTGCTCTGGTCGTGCTGGGCTGTGCGTCGCTCATGTGGACTCGCATGCGCGCCGAACAGGACCATTCGCCTTTAATTGGGCGTTTTGCTGATATTTTCCAGGCGCTTTCATTGACCGTTATTTTCCCGGCCTCTTTCTTCGCTGCGGACCTCTTTGACCTCATTCGACAGGTGGCATCATGAGCGAGCTTCGTATTACTCCGGTTCAGGTTCCCGTTTCTCAGGCACGGGGCGTGGACGAGATGGGCTTTGCCGGACAGCCGAGCTACCCTGGCCAGCCTGATTTTGGCGCTTCCATGGGATTCCCGGGACAGCCGGGGGCTTTTGCTGCGCCCACTCCGACACCGCGCAGCTACGCGGCAGCTGCGAGCGGCGGTGCGCTTGCAGCTGCTTACCTAATCGACGTGGTGTGTTTTGCGGTGCTCACGGCCTTGGCATGGTGGGTGTATCCCTCGTTGCCCGTTGTTGTGATTGTGGCCTGCGAGCTGTGGATTATTGCGACTTTCATTCGTGCGCGTTCGGGACGTACTCCCGGTGCTTTTGCTATGCAGATCGCTGCTATTTCTACGCAGCCAACTCCCAGCGAGCGCGGGATGGAGTTCGACCGAGCACCGGGTTTGGGCAGGCAGAGCGCTCATAGCTTCATTATGTTGCTTTTGCACGCAACGGTCGTTGGACCGGTGATCACGTGGGCTATTGCTCGAGATGGCCAAACCTGGGTTGATCGCGTGTGTGGCATGGGGAACCTCGATATTCGCGCGAGCCGTTCTGGTGCTTCTGAGGCTGTTTTCGCCTCGCGCAATGCTGCCACGAACGAGGCCGCGGCTGGCTCAGTTGCTGCGTCTTCCCCTGCTCATCAGTGGGCTGGTCCTTCTGCTTCTCCCGAGGCCACGCCTAGCTCAGTTGCCGCGCCTTCGCCCGCTCCGATGGCTCCGCCTACGACTGCCCCCGTCCAAGCTGCTCTGCCTTCAGTGCCTGTGTCCGCGCAGGATCCGATAGCTATGCCCGCTCCGGCTCCTACCGGGGCACCGGTGGAAGCACCGATTGCCGCTCCCGCGCCTACAGGCGCACCTGTTTCGATGGCCGCTCCAACTGTTTCGGCGCCCGTTCAGCAACCGGTTCCACCGGCAGGGCCTGCTGTTCCCGCACGGCATGGCGGGGCCTCGGCAACGCCGAAGGTTCCCCATGCGCCAACCCCGCAGACAAGCGCGCCGCAGCAGGCCGCGCCGAGGCCGTCTTTCGCCTCGGCACCGACGCTGGCAATCATTGTTGATGACGGGCAGCGCATTGAGGTGAATGCTCAGATTGTTCTGGGGCGAGCACCCGAGCAGACTCCTGCGGACGCTCAGGCCATTGCGATTTCAGACTCGACGCGTTCGCTTTCACGCACGCACCTGCGCGTTGCGCCCGCCGACGGCGAGGCCCTGTGGATCGAGGACACTTTCTCAGCGAATGGAACGCGGTTGCAGGCGCCCGACGGCTCAACCCAGCCGCTGCCCCGTGGGCAGCGCGTCAAGGTCCCGGTTGGGACCGTGCTCTTGCTGGGTGAGCGCAGGCTGTCGGTTAGTCGATAATCGGAGCGCCGATAAGCTGACGTCTACCACCAGCGACAATGCGGCCCATGTCACGGAGCGTTTGCGTGCCTGGCTCCATGTAGACGCTGTGATTACTAAGGACTTTTAGTAAATCCTCGGGGCGACCAATACCTAGTTGACTAACTGACATTGTGTCCACGTACCCTTTGCCTCCAGTGGCATCATTCGAAAGATGCACAAAACCAGAATCCGGAGACATCGGATCCATCCCAAGATCGCCTACTCTAAACAATTCCGTCCAAATGGGCCCAAGTATTGCATAGGATAGGATGCGACCTTTAAAACCTGCACCCTGAACACTGTCCCCAAACGGCACACCCAAAACAAATCGATGTCCCTTCGGAACGTGAATTTGTGCAGGGTCGTAAGTTCCCATTCCTGGAGAGCCAAACAATATTTCATTGTCAACGACGCCGTCTGCAATCTTTGTCGTTGCCATTCCGGAAACGACTGAACCATAAGAGTGCCCGAGCAAGGTCATATTTGCATCCCCAGCGCCATACTTACGGGATGCATTCACCCCTGTTAAGAAACCGGCCAGCTTATCCGATCCCTTATCAGCTAAATCGGGGGTCGCAATCTTCGCATTTTCCGTCATGTCAAGGGAAGGTGCAGGAGGAGCCTCGTATCCCAGCCATGAGACCACTGCCACATCTTTTGTATCGATGTTCCCCTCTGCAGCTGCCGCGTTTCGCAGGTTCGTGCCCCGAGTAATTTCATTTTTAAGCATATCTTGCACCGTCGTTCCGATACCCGGAACGACGGTTGCAACATTCTTCGCATGGTCAACATCACCTTGGGCTACGGCAGCCAGCACGCGTCCATTCTCTTCTTGGAGGGTCAGCAAAGAAAACGCTTCACCTTTTGCCCCATGCTGATAGCTCTCAAGGGGAATCCGCCCCTTCTCCTTCAGCGCAACTTCAACCGCATCATAGGCAGCAAGCCTCGCCTTAGCTTGTTCAAGACGCGCGTAGGCATCAGCGCTTAGGTTGAGATCATCTTTAACTTTTTCATACTCGATACTGCATTTATCGACTTCATCCTGTGCTGCTTGCTTAAGTTTTGGTAGGCGGAGACGATTCGCACGGTCTCGCGCCCACGCCTCAACACCGTCAGCATTACCGATGAGCTCGGGGTAGGTGTCGCAAAGATATCTCTTTTGTTCTGGAGACTGTTGCGACCAATACTTCGCCCGCTCTTCCGTCGGCATGTTCTTGAAAGTCTCTTGCTCAGCTGCGGACAGAGCATGGACACCCTTGTTCGAATACTTCGCTGAAGAGACGTTCATCCCCGTCGTTGTTAAAAGTGCGTAGAAGGCATCATCAACCTTCTCTGCTTCTGCAAGCGCCTGCCGAATAAAAGGAGTAACTTCAGATGATTTGTCCGGCTCGCCCGATTGAGGAGGACGCGGACTAAATGGAATGCCGTTGTCTCCAATCATGCATCCCCGAGCTGCCGCGGCCGATTGAGCAGCGTGAACCAGAGAGCGCACATGTTCGACAGAAGAGACTGTCTTTGTAACTGCGCCGCGAACTTCTTCCATCTGCTCTGAGATCCCACGCAACGCTGCATGAGCAGTACCCATTGCCGAGCGCAGTGCATCGGCAGTTTGCCCCTCACCTTGGAAGCTATTTTGGCGATTTTCAAGTGTCGCAACTTGCTGATCGATTGTTTGCTTCCTCGAATTCAGCGTTTCGGCATAGCTCGATAGCGCTTCAGAATTCCAAAGTTTAATATCTGACCACGTAGGCATTTCGTCTCTTCTCCCCAAACTTTAGGCGACCGCAAAAACTTGGGCAGTACGACGACCCGTACTTCCACTGACAACAACACTTCGACTATTCCCTACAGCCTGGGTGTTCTGCTGCTCGGTGAGTTGCAAGTTCACTCCTGCTGCCTTCGCCGCGCTGGCAAGTTCGTAGAGTGCCTTCGAGTGGGCGACAAGAAGAGATCTAAAACAGTCCTCAGTCGTGGAGGCACCCTTAATTGCCCGCGATCCTCGCATTGCAGTCTCGACAGCCTCAGAAAAATCATTAATCTGTGCGCCTTGAAGCTCAGATGCCACACTACTTAGGTCCTGTGACGCGGAGTCATACTCCGCCGAAACGCAATTGATAACAGCCATCGCGCAACCTCCCATAAGAAACAGCACTAGTAAAAAACCAGTCAGCCTTGACTGAAAATATTGAATTCATTTATGTATCGACTGGATTCTCTTTACCAGCACAACACATTTGTTGCTCCGATCACACTAGCATTGCTGAACAGATGGTTCAACATTGCCAAGAAAATTGATCAGTCTTCCGGGATGTCGATATCGACGCGCCCCGCGATGAAATCACGCGGGTTCTCCGTCGTCCCATCCGAGGGACGCAAACCCGTCTGATAACGCATCAAGGTCGCTTTCCCCTCATGAACGGTCACATACAAGAAGCCGCCATTGACCGGGTCACTCCACGACAACTGACGCACACCACCCTTGTCCGACCCCAACTCATAATCAGAGTAGGTTTCAGACAAGACCTCGCGCCCGATCCTCTCAACCTCAGGAACGGGAACATAAGGACCAGCAACATCTTGCCCCACAAGCTCCCACGCTGGCTGCTCACGGCCTGACGACTGGTCAGTTTCCTTATTGATCGCCGACCCAAAACTGCGCGCTTCCCACGCACCTCCGCCACCGGCCTCGGCAAGGCGACGACGGAACTCAAGAATCTTCGGTTCCTCATCACGCTGAAACGCCTGAATGGACTGACGCTGCTCCAGGGGGAGGCTTCCATCCCAATAGACCATGCTTGTTGCCTTTCCGCTCTCTGATGGTGACGCTGACTGCGTTGTCACACTCTGGGGCTTAAGGAAGGGCGAACATGCGGCTAGGGCCAGCACACACACTGCCCCCAGCACAGGCCGCCACAACGCGCGCATCAGCGCTTCACCCCCGCAGCGACGCGACCGATATCCTGTAGCGTTTCGGTGCCATCTTCCAAATAGATACTGTGGTTATCGAAATTGAAATTAAACGGCTTACTTGCGGGCGCATCCTTGTTGTATTTCGGCGAGCCTGTCGCATCGTCCGAGAGGTGAGTAAACCCTGAATCAGAGTCCATGGGGTTCTTACCCAAACTACCGACGATTCCGCCTCTGATTGCGCCCATACCCTGGACACTATCACCCTTCGGGACGCCCGAGACCCACAGATGATTTTGATCAACGTGGTAGTTTTTCGCATCGTAGGTCCCCATACCGGGAGAACCACACAGGACAAGGTCATCGATAACGCCGTACTTGACCTTTGTTGCCGCCATGCCAGAGGTACTCGAGCCATAGGAATGGCCGACGAGAGTCATGTGCGCATCGCCCGCGCCGTAGTCACGCGATGCCTGCATACCGTTCATGAAACCAGCCAAACGGTCTGAACCCGCTTGAGCGAGGAAGGGGGAAACGATCCCTGGAATATTCTGAGGCTGCTTCCAATCAGCCTTACCCGGGGCGTCATAGCCCAGCCAGGCAACAGTCGCGACATCACGTGCAGAGAGGTTCCCTTGAGCCATCGCAGCGCTACGGAGGTTTTTGGTTTGTCGCATGTAATCACCCATGCTGCCTTCGACTGTCGTGCCGATACCGGGGACAAAAGTCGCCACATTCTTCGCATGATCGACGTCGCCTTGCCCCATCGCAGCTTTGACTCGCCCGCCATCGTTTTGAAGAGTCAGGAGCGATACAGGATCCCCCTTCGTCCCGTGCTGGTAGTCCTCAAGGCTTATGCCCTTGTCGAGCTGTTCTTGCACGGCAGCATAGGCTTTTACTGCCTTCTCTGCCTTATCCAGCTCAGTCAGATAGTACGCACGGGTATTGCCATCGATCCACGGGCTCTTCAGGAGCTCCGTGTACGTGGAGACATTGTCCTCGGCTTCCTTTTTCGGCCCAGGGAGGCGATTCCTGTTCGCGCGGTCCCGTGCCCAGCCCTCAACGCCGTCTGCATTACCGATCAGATCCGGGTACTTGTCACACAGATGCTGTTTCTGCGCCTCAGATTGCTGCGACCAATACTTCGCACGCTCCTCGGGCGTCATCTTCTTGAACTTCTTCTGTTCTGCATCCGAGAGATCATGCGTCTGCGTCGAAGTCGATTTCGCGGTACTCCCCGGCGTCCCGACGGTTTTTAACCGTGCGTTCAACGTCGTGTCGGCAGTATTGGCCAAGTCGACCGCCTGCCCCACTAATCGATTAACCGAGGCTTCGGTGCTCTGCCGCGTGTACTGGCTCATCGAGTTCCCAGGAGGATGACATGTCGCTATCCCCGCCGCAGAAATCGTGCAATGTGTCGAGGACGCCTGTTGCAGCGCCACTTTGACCGCGCTCTCAACCTGGGAAACGTCGCCCGATGCAACTTTGACGGCCTCTTGGATTTCTAGAAGGTCATCGGCGAGCGTCGTCAGTTCCTTGTGAGCAATGCCCATCTTCGCACGCAGCGCATCTGCAGTTGCTCCCTCACCCTTGAAGGAAGTCATGTGCGCCTGAAGAGCATCAGCTTGCTTCACGACAGTATCTCGCCTAGCACCAACCGTCCCCGCATAGGTGGATAAACCTGTTGAATTCCAGGTTTTGATCTGGCCCCACGTTAACGACATTGTTGTTCCTCCACTACGCCTGAATCACGCCATTATGGGAGTCTTGGGTGGCGTAGGGAGCGAAACAAAACCGTCCCCATCCGGATAGTCGATTGGGCTCGGTGCGTAAGGAGGCATCCCCTGTCCTGGCCGATAGACGGGTGTATCCACCTGCGCCCATCCGGTAGTTGTCGGCAGCGTCGGCATGGCGTATCCCCAGCGAAGAGGACCGCGGGCGGGGCCATTGAGCGCGGCTGCCTTTTGTGCCGCCACTGACGAGGCCGCAGAGCCCACATTCGCGCCGCCAGGCACCGCCTGCCCCTGACTATTCACAGCCGCCGTATTTTGCGCTTCGGTCAGATCAAGATTCACTCCAGCGCTGCGCGCAGCGCTGGCTAGTTCGCTCAGGGCCGTGGAATGAGTCTGAAGGAGCGACGTGTATCGAGATTCCACGGTGCCCGCCGTCGAAATCGACTGAGCGCCATTCATCGACTCTTGGATACTTTCGGATAGGTCGTCGATCTTTGCACCCTGCAGCTCGCTTGAAACCTGCGACAGCGTGACCGCTGTTGATCCGTATTCCCCGGCTACAACGTTGATGACGGTCATCGTGAACCCTTCGAAGAAGGAAGCGAATAGAACGATCAGTCCACTTCGACTGATCAAGTTGTTGAGTGTATGACTGTGGGTGAGCATGTGAAATGCTCACCCACAGTCATATGCATGCGTCTTATGCGCAATGCGTCGAAGAAGACTCAGCGACCAATTCCCAGACCATTGAAGGTCGCTTCACCCTGCCTGTCTGTCGCAACATAGTTGCCAGAGAGCCGATCCACCAATTCCGCAAAAGCAAGAAGTGCAGCGTGCATCTGCTGCATACCAGCGCTCCACTCACCCTGCTTCTGAGTGTAGGACTCCTTAGCAGCACCTTCCCATGTGGCGCTACGAGCCGCGACATCATTGTTGAACTGCTCGAGCTGAGCTCTCAGAGTGTCAGCCTGAAGTTTCAGAGCCGCAGAAGTTGACAAAAGCTGACCAGGGGTTACCTTGAAATCCCCACCGTTCATTTCTTTTCCGATCTACTCACAGGTTCAGCATGACTGCGCCGGTCTTGGCAACAGCCTGCTGGGCATCTTGTTCGTTCTGAATAGTTTGGGCGCTGACAGAGGCAAGCGCTTGGTCAAACTCAGTGAGTGCCGTCGTTGCCCTATTCGAACCTTCGTTCCAGTCATTCATAACCGAAGCGAAAGCCTGCGATGTTCCACCTTGCCAGCTTCCAACCACGGTAGCTACTTCACTGCGGACCTTACCGTTCAGAGCATTGATATCCGCCTGCAGATTGCTCACCGCCTTACGGATCGCATCATAGCTCGCTTGTTCGGCTGAGATATTTGCACCGCTCACAGTTCACCCTCCTAATTGTTGTTCGGGTCTCCCCGAAGTTCTCTATGCGATTGAGGCCCTGTAACGGAGGGCACAATCTCGATGTCGGGTATTACATTATCGAAGCGATCTGGGAATGCAAATACAGGATTCATGAAACCAGCTAGGCTTAAGACAGCACTATTGAGCAAAGGAACCTCATGGCAAGCACTACCGCATCCAGGCCTCCAGCCCTTATGCCCGTTAGCATTCGCATGGGTGAGAACACCGTCGACATGTCGGTCCCAACGAACGTCGCACTGGCTGAATTTGCCCCAAATATTGTGTCGCAAATCACACAATTATCTGCGAGTTCTGCCTCTCAGGGCTACCGAATTACGAATTCTCAGGGCAAGGTCCTCGACCAAAGCCAGACTCTAATCAATCAGGGAATCCAAGCAGGATCCGTTCTAATTCTGTCGAAAATTGGCGACAGCACACAGGATTTGCGCTATGACGACCTGGTGGAAGCGGTAGGAACCGCGGTCGAGAATGATCAGGCTCCGTGGAATTCTGACAATTCGGTCGATCTTAGCACACATGCTTCAGCGCTTTTGGTCCTCACAGCAGCCCTCCTCATCTTCACAGGAGGACGCGGAAGCACCATGGGACTTATCGTTGGATTATCCGGCGCAGTCCTCGCTTCCCTGGCCTGCGCGGTCATCGCTCGTAGCTCTTCGCGCCTCGCGCCCCTATCTCTTGCCCACTCAATTCCGATCCTTGCGGGCGCGGCTGTCATGAGCGCAATTCCCGGCTCTTGGTCAAGTCTTCCCCTTGCAGGCTTTGGAATTGCAGCGATGCTGAGTGCCTCGGTGCTCCTTGTCGTCCTCCCGAAAGCTCTGCGCGGATCCATCACAGCACCGCTCACCTACGGTTTCTCGGCCACAGCAATTGGCCTATTGACCGGCTTCGCACACCTTTCCACGCAACGTGCAGCAAGTGCGGTCTATACCTTATTAATAGTGCTTATTTTGATCGCACCCTGGTTTGCTATGGCCAGAATTCCTGTGCGCGTGACAGGAATCCAAGAAACTATCGATCCCTACGAGGTCGTCCACAAGGTTCACGAGGGTTATATTCTGACCGTTTCCCTCAAAACTGGTGCCTCACTGGGAAGCCTGATCTGCATCCCCCTCCTCCTCGATACACGCTATTCGTTGCTCCTCCTGATCTGTGCCGGCGTTGCTCTCCTGCTCTCAACGCGCTCACTACGCTCGCGCACCGAAGTCCTTATCGGCGCACTGCTAGGAATCATCCTGATCCTCAGCGGCGCAATCGGAAGCGCAATCTTGATGCCTCAGGCACTCATTCCCGTCGTTTTGCTTCTCTTCGTCGCAACCGGCTTGGTCCTAGCACTCACTGTTATTGACCCCAAAATGCGCCCATGGGTCACTCGAATCGCTGACGCCCTTTCTCTTGTCAGCATGCTTGCACTGGTGCCGATCGCAACTTTGGTGTGGGGAGTGCTCTAATGCCATCTAATAAGGACATCCTCGAAGCCCAGCGATTCAACCGCCGCAGGCTGGTCACCGCCTTCACCTCGGGCACTCCCGGAGGCAAGGAACTCGAATCAAAATCGACCACTCGCCCGCTGATCGTTGGAGCATCCATAGCCGCTGTTGTCGTCTTAATCGCAGTGGCAGTTGGACGCTTCATGCCAACATTGCCATCAGGTTGGGAGAACTCACACCTGATCATTACTAAGGGCGAAGGCGCACGCTACTACTCCATCGAGGGAACCCTGCGCCCGATTTCCAATGTCACTTCCGCAAAGCTTCTCAGCGAAAGCGGCAAGATGGTGACCTCATCGGTCGCAACCTCCTCACTTGAAGGTATCCCACGCGGGAGTGCGATCGGACTGAGCAATGTCCCCGACGATATCCCAGCCGCCTCCCAGCTCCACTCCTACGAGTGGACATCCTGCGCCTCGTCAACAGGAACAAAAACTTGGGTCGCGGGTAACCCCGATGGACTCCAAAACGCCAACACCGCACTGGTATCAAACGAAGGTCGCCTCTACCTGGTCTCGGGCGGCGTACGCTACCCCATCGATCCATCTCGATCTCAAGCCATTATTAACGTTCTCGACCTGTCGGGACGCAACGTCACCCCGGTCAGCGCTAGCTGGCTCAGTTTGTTCACCGAAGGGTCAACATTGGCTCCTCTCAACATTCCAAACTTGGGCCGCCCCGTGTCCGGAATGTCATCACGAATCACGGCCGCACAGGTCGGAACACTGATCGAAGTCGACGAATCAGGCACACCCCGACGCTACGTCATCACTGGCGACGGAACGATCACCCCGCTCACAGACTTCTCCTACAAGCTCTACCAGGCCTCGTGGGCAGATCGCGGAAGCCCGCAAAACCTCATGATCGACCTCTCAGAGCTCGCATCACTGACCGTATCCACCCAGGGAATTATTCCCGCCGATTGGCCCACCCAAGTTGGCGAAGTCCTCGGCGGCGATGAACTGCCCTGCGCGCAGTTGACCATCAACCATTCCCAGGCCTCGACAAAGCTCATGTCCCTCTCGACCAGCCAAATGGCCCAACTTAAGCCGCGCGATATCAACGTCCGCGGCGGTTCGGGCGCCCTGGTTCGAGCATCATCTGGCGGCGCGGCAGGACCCGTCGTCTTCGTCTCTGACCTCGGGAAGGCACACGGATTAGGTTCAAACCCGACAGATTCGCTGGCACGCCTCGGCCTACCTGAAACCGCGGTCTCTCCCCTGCCCGCAGCGTGGCTCGCGTTGATCCCCGAAGGACAAGAACTCACCTCGAGTGCCGCGTGGGAAACGGTGGGTGCTCAGTGACACGCGTCAAAAAGGCTCTCCTCGGATCCTGCGCTGTGCTTGCCCTCTTTGCAGGCACAGCACTCCCCGCTGCCAACGCTGACACGCCGACACCGGAAAGCACTCAGAGCGCCTCCAATAACGAGCACTCACAGCTCAAGGCAGCAAACGGGCCCTCGAAGGCGCCGGAAGAACCCTGCCAAATCGGCGTCGACAAGTGGCTCGCCCAAACTCCATCGGCATATTCCTTCCTCGGAATGAAGGAAGCACTAGAACTCTCCCGTGGAAACGTTCGCGTTGCACTGGTTGATTCCGGAGTCGCCGCGGGCAACGCACACTTTAAGGATGCGGTAGAACCCGGCGTCGACCTCGTCGAATCCGGCGACGGACGAAAGGACTCCTTCGGGCACGGCACGGCGATCGCCGGACAAATTGCCGCTCGAGAAGTCTCAGGTTCGGGCGTCGTCGGTTTTGCCCCGCAATCCACTATCGTCCCCGTTCGCGTCTACGTCGACTCCAGCGACGACGCCAAGCGCGCGGGCAAGGGACCGACAGCTGCACGAACAGCCGACGGTATTCGTTGGGCTGCGGATCAGGGAATTCGCGTGATCGTTGTCCCGCAATCCTTGACATCTGATGATGTTGCCCTGCGCACAGCCACCCAGTACGCGCACTCGAAGGGTGCGCTGGTTGTCGCTTCGGCTGGAAACGTTGAACAGAATGCAAACTCGGGTTCGCAAGACACAGCGGTCCGCTTTCCCGCGGGATACCCCGAGGCCCTGTCCGTGACCGCCGTTGATGCGCAAGGTAACCCCAGCCAGTCTGTCGTCCACGGAACGCACGTTGAAATCGCAGCTCCCGGTGCACAGATCGCAACCACCTTCTTCGCCAACGGTGACTGTATGTTTGCCACCCAAGGGGCATCGACCTCGTATGCAACGGGATACGTGGGCGCAATCGCGGCACTGATCGCAGCGCGCTATCCCGATGAAACACCAGACCAGTGGAAGTACCGGCTCCTCGCAACCGCCTTGCGCAGCTCGCCTTCGCAGCGCACCGCCGAAGAAGGGTGGGGAATCGTCGCGCCCTTCAATGCGCTCAATTTTGTCAACGACGGGACCATGCCCGGACCGCAAAACCCGATCTACCCACCGATCCAAAAAACCGCCAACCCGGTCATGGTGAAACCTGATCTTCCGGTTGATACGACGACTCCGCGCAGACTGTGGGCGCTTGGAATTTCCGGTGCGGGCCTCACGATTGTTGTCGCAGTGCTCTTGATTCGCAGGTTGCGCAGTAAAGAGGCGTGAAGTGGCGTATGCCGAATTTCAGAGTAGTTAGTGCTGCTCTTTATTCGTATTTGCGTCGCCCTGTGGGTTCTGCCCATTACCCTGCGGCTTCTGCCCATTCCCTTGCTGGCCGTTACCCTGCTGGTTCTTATCGCCTTGTTGATTCTGGCCATTCCCATTTTCAGGGATTGTCACGCAGTTCTTCGTGGGCTGCGAGGCGCGCCCATTTTCAGCCACTGACACGACCTCGATACACACTTCACCGGGAACAGCCTTTACCGACACCGCATTCTGGCGCGTCTCAGCAACCGCATCATCCGCCCCCGGCTTTGAAACGGTATAGACATAACGCCTATGCCCGGCCGACGTGGTCTCAACCGCGGGGTCAGTCCAACTCCACTGAATATCCTCGCCATTCACGCGTGCAACCAATTGGTCAACCGCGGGCGGAGGAACAGCAATCGGGTCTTCACCCTGCGATCCCTGCGTGGAAGAGCTACTTGCCGAGGCCGTAGGAGAAGCAGTCTGCTTCCCCACCCCAATGATGCTGCCTCCTCCCGTCAGCATTGCAACAATCACAGCGCCTAAAACCACCATTGCCATGACGACAAGGGCGATGATCGCGATGATTCTCTTCGGGCCCGAACGTCGACCATCTGGGAGATAGCCCAAGGGGTGGCCGGTATCGAAGGTATTTTGAGTTGTATGTCCCGGAGCGTGCCACGAGTCTGGGGCAGGTGCATATCCGGCACCGAATTGCTCACTGGATGCGTCAACCGCTGAGGCATCCTGCTGGTGGAGACCAGCGAAATCCTGCTGGTTCTCCGAGGTTGGTATCGGGCCTTGCATACCCGAAAGTGAGGCATCGACGGGCTGAGACTGCATTCCGCTGGACGCGCTCCCTGCCGCGGCGTTCCCGCTGACCGGATTGGTTACGGATGCGGGTGAAGGGGAAGCGGCCTCGGCGGAGGAGGATGCGGCCTCGGCAGCGGAAGAAGAGGCAGCCTGACCCAGGTCAAGGGAAGGCGCACGCAAACGCGTTCGCTCGGCATCGATCGAAGGCATCGCACGCAGGCGGGTTGCCTCATCTTGAGCCGCATTCGGGGAATTTTCGCCCTGGACAGCCCCCCACGAAGCCGCTCCGTCATCAGCGGCGCCAGCCGAAGAGCCATGAGCCCCAAAACTGCCTACGGTATTACCGTCACGCAGCTCCATCTTGGTGACCGGGCGTCCCATGAGGGTCTGAATATCTTGAAGCTGACGGCCCAGTTCAGCCGCTGAGGCAGTCCTCTTCCGGGGATCCAGCTGCATCGCGTGGCGCAAAACGCGCTCAAGTTCTTTGGGGGCATCCGGGCGAGAAAGCCCACGAATGCGCCCCTCATAGACTCGAGCAGCCACCGAGGCAGCACTATTGTCACCGACCGGATCCTCGAATGGGCTGCGCCCGCTGAGGAATGTCCACAAGGTTGTCGCCAGTGCCCACACATCCTGAGTCGGATGCGCGTGGGTGGAACGATTGTGCTGTTCAGGTGGAGCCCAGAGCACTGAGAAGCCATCCAGACTTCCTTTTTCCAAAGCTCCAATACGGGAGGCAACGCCGAAGTCTCCTAAGACCGGGTAGTTGTAGGAGTCGAACATGACGTTCGCTGGCTTGATATCGCGATGGACATAGCCATTACGGTGGAGCATCTCAACGCCACCGCACAAACGAATCACGACATCAAGTGCCCGATCCACAGCCATCGGCATTCGGCGTACCTGTTCGGCAACGTTTGCGACCGGACAGAATTCCATTTCCAAATAGGGACGACCATCGGGTGAAGTCCCAATCGAATAGAGCTCCACCACAGCGGGGTGACCGGCAATCGAGGTCATGACATCGGCCTCGTGGCGGATTTGCGCGTACTCAACCTGGTCACCCACCGAGCGCGCAACCTTCACCGCAACTTCACGCGCAGGAAGCTCCTGGCGGTAGAGGTGAACGTCAGCGAAACCTCCAGAACCCAGGGCTCGCAGCCAGGTGTGACCGGGAAGCTCGGGAGGAGGAAGACGCCTAGAGGGAACCGAAGGGGTCATGATTGCTTACCTCTGAAGGGATGACGAAGACGGCGACGAAGCACACCCATCGGTGAAGCACCGTGCTTTTGGCGGTAGCGCGCGCTGAGTGAGGACAAGGAAAGCTTGCGGCGAATCCGGGTCCAGCGAGTTGCATTCTCGCGCAGCTCCTGAGTCAGCTCATCAACAATCTGCCAGGAATCAGTCGCTTGTTCGGGCTGAACCTCATCACCAGAGAAATCAGCAGTATCTGCCCAACGAGCAACACGAACAGGCCTGGGAAGTTCTTCGCCAAATTCATACCACTGAGGGGTTGAGGCACTGCTCTTGGCAGCACTTGCTGGCCACAACGGTGACGTCGTGAGCATCCATGCGGCCTCTTGACGAGTAAGGTCGGTGGGCACGACAACGCCGGCATCGCGTGCGAGATCAACGACTTCGTCCCATGAACCCGTCAGTGCCTGCGGAGGCGCGGACCAGCGGCGCTTCTTGGTACGGCGACTCTTGGCCAGCACAATAGCCAGAAGCGGGATTGCGATGATCGCAAGAATTCCACTACCGGTTGCAATGATTCGCCACGGAATCTTCAGACGCGAGTCATCATTCGAATCTGAACCACGATCGGTAGTTGTCGGGGGAAGTTCCGCGGGCTGTTCGGGTGGCTCTGGCGGTTGAAGAACCTGAGGACGCGGCACAGAACGCGGCTTCGGGACATCGGTTTGAGGCACTTGGTCGCGCGGCGGGGTCGGGTCGAAAACCGCCCAACCAACTCCTTGGAACTCGACCTCAACCCACGCGTGAACATCCGAACCGCGAAGATCGACATCGCCACCCTTCGATTCATTCGGATACGCGCCCATGACGACCCTGGCGTTCATACCGAGGTTGTGCAGCATCAGAGCCATGAGCACGGAGTACTGCTCATCGTCACCGATCATCTGCTCGCCTTCAAGCATGCGGCTCAGGCGGTCTGCTCGGTTACCCGGGCGTGACTGAGCGTTGTCTTCATTCGAATAGAAGCCTTTTTCCTTCAGGTAGCGCTCGATTGCGCGAGCCTTTGCAAGATCGCCCTGCTCGGCTGCTGAGGTCTGAGTCGCCAGATCTCGAACCGAATCGGGAACGCCTTTATCTCCGCCGCGATAGGGAACAGCACGGGTTCCTGACAGCTGGCCATCGGACCAGATTGGAACAACCGTTGAATCCATGGAGTACACCATGGTTCCGCCCTGAACGTTCTTCGATGTCGCAAGTGCAGCATTCGCCCACATGTCGTAGTAGAGACCATCAGAGAGCGTAGTCACCACAGCGGCATTCGGGTTGCCCTCTTGTTGGTTCGTCTGGGTACCGGAAGCTGATGCCGATTGGTCAAAATTCATGGTCGAAGGCGTACCGACGATCGGAACCCACGGGCCAAGGAGCTGCGACGTTGTGAAGGTCATATGAGCTGACGAGCTGCCTTCGGGGGCCTGTTGCTGCGGCAAGGTCGATCCCACGTGAATAAAGCCACCGGAGGGACCAGTTCCCGGAGCACTCATTGTCATAGTCGTTCCGTCGTAACTATCCATGACACCGATACGCACGCGCGCGCCTTCTGGAAGACCATCCACGTGGATCAAATTCTGCTCTTGCAAGTCAACGTTGTAGTGACGGAAAGCAGACAGCGGAGAGGGATACTGACGCGCGTCCAAGGGGGGTTGGACAACATCGCGAAGCACAACGCGGGTGTACCACGGTCCATAGGCATTAGTGAGCGGAATAGCAGCAGCGGCGACAACCGCAATAACCAGAGCGCCACCAGCGATTTGGCGGCCCAGGTGGATACTTCCCTGAGAGCCTCCCTGAGTGGTCTCCCCCAGCGTCGCTGAGGTATCCGATGCCGTTCCACCACCGACACGAACATCCAAGCCAGCTTCGAGTCGACGGTACTGATCTGCCCATGCACACCAACCCAAGGCAAGTGCCCACCATGCGGCGATCAGCCAAATATTCGGGAAGGTACCGCCCTTGCCCCAAGCAATACCGATAACTCCCATAACGGCCACGGGAATAACTGCAGCAATTGCACGCCCAGCGCGAAGCACCAATAACGCCGAGATGAAGGAGCACAGCAGGCCGGTCAGCCACGGGACCATTGCTGGACCGACGTAGGCAGAGGCCGGAGGTGTGATTGTCAGCAGGTCCTTCCATGCATAGACCACCTGCAAAACCAAGAGCTGCAGGGTGCGTGGGGTAGGAAGCCCGTAGAAAGTCGTCGAGGGGTAGGCCGCAACACCGCCAATAAGGAAGTGAGCTGCGATCAGCCCAGCAATCGTCGATAGCCAATCCCAGCGCCAGAAGCTCGAGGCCCAGGCGACGAAAAGCCCCGCAGCAACGCCGGCTGCAGCGGCGCGCAGGCCAACCCATGAGCCAAAAACGGCCTCGTGAACCCAAATGGTGGGAAGGAAAAGCAGAACTAGACCAATGAGGAACCAGGCCGGCAGACCTTGGCGAGAGATCTGGAAGCCGGCGCGAGCGCCCAGGTGAAAACCGGTGGTGGTTTGAGACATCAGGCCAAACCTCCCGCAGCAACCAAGCGAGGAAGATCCTCAAGAGTCGGGCAATCAGCCAAAGTTCCGTGGTTCAGGCGACGCAGCTTCGGATGGCCGGGGCGAACCCGAACCACCGCGCTGCGCACATCAACCGGAATGGCGTTCAACAGGTGCGAAGCCTGATCGTCATCAACCGTTGGCGCAGCAATGATCGTGACAACCGAAAGACCGGGACGCTTAGCGATTGCCTCACGCAGACGCGCCATAAGATCAGCTTCACCCGAGTCTTGAATCTTGCACATCGCATCGAGCATGCGCGTTGCAGCACTGGTCGTGACCCAATCGGTGGCGGTCGTCAAAGACACAGTCCGAGAAGCAGCCATGTCGGCAACGACCAAAGAAGCCGCAATCGATACAGCGTTTTCGAAAGAATCACGGTCACTCCACTGTCCCAGACGCGTATCCAAAACAACCAGATGGTGCGAACGTCGCGTTTCCTCAAACTGGCGAACAACAAGGCGCCCGGTGTGAGCGGTCATTGGCCAGTGGACATTTCGACGGTCATCACCGGGAACGTAATCACGAAGTGCGTGGAATGAAACATCAGAAGATGACAATTTCGCAGTCGTGACACCCTCAACATCGGCGTGGATACCCGTCGCATCGAAAGGAACGCGAATGGTCTTGGGATGGACGTACAGGGTCACCGGCTCCGACCACGTGCCAATTCGACGAATCAGACCCAACGGGTCAGCGCGAAGTGCGCGCGCGGGGCCAACGGTGACCAGGCCTCGGCGATGGGTCACGACAGAGAACACTTCACTCCAGACTCCCTTTCCCGGAAGAGGAGGAACCAAGAATTGAAGTGCAGATGAGGCAATTGGAAGTTCGATGAGACCAGAGCGCGCGCGGCGATCCGACATATTTTCAGCGGTGATCTCGCCAACGGCGGTTTGACCAGCAACAATGCGCTGACGCGGAAGTCGCACTGAAACCTTGTGAGGGGAAGGAACAATCACCCACACAACGGCGATGAGGAAGGCAAGAAGGCATGCGCAGGCGACGAAGAAGGCTTCAACCCAACCAAAAGCGCGAGACACGATGGCTGCGATGAGTGCTGAGAAGAGCACAACCCAGCCAACCGAGGTCACCGAGCGAGCCGCATGACGCAGGTACTTCACACCCGGCGCAGTCCCCAAAGATTGCGCGAAACGCGAGATTCCCTGGCGGAGTCCACCCACGCTTGCCTTCACATTCGCGCGTGCCGAGGCGAAGACTGAGCTCTTTGCCGAGCGTGCGAGTGCATCCTTTGAGCTTGCACCTTGTTTGGCGGAGGAGCGTTTTCCTTGACGACGTTCTCCGCTTACAAGGTGCTCTCCCCCGGGTTGTTTTGCGCCGCGGCGCGAACCTGAGGTGCGCGGGGCGGCAGGAGCTTTCGGAGCCGAATGCTTAGCCACGATCACCCACCTTCACGCCTTGGACTTCCTTGATGCGCATGTTTAGGCGCTCACCGCCGGGGCGGGAACGGAGGAAAGTGCACGCGCGATAACGCCTTGAGCGGTTGCACCGGAGAAGGCTGCGTCGGGATCGACAACAATTCGGTGTGCCCACACGGGAGCTGCCAAGGCCTTGATGTCATCGGGAAGCACGAAGTGACGGCCCTGAGCTGCGGCCCATACTCGTGCACAGCGAACCATACCGATAGCACCACGGGTCGACACACCCAAGGTA